>JAESUK010000118.1 GCA_016763095.1 Alphaproteobacteria bacterium | reverse complement strand
CTGATTTTCTTGGGGGGGAGGTTGTTCTCTTGAATACGGCAATTACATAAGAAGAGTATGAGGCAGATTATTTTGAGGATGTTGACCCCGCTGTTATTTTTAATAAAAAGGAGACAAATGAGTCCCTTTCTTTATTGTTGGGGCAACAGATAGCTCAGTCGTCGCTTGCTGCTAATGATCAATCATCACCAATTGATGCGGCGGAGATGTCGCCTGTGAATGAATATCTTGATTTTATGAGTAAAACACCAGAGCAACGTTATTTTGAGTTCCTCTTGGCGGAAGAAGGCTTGACGAAAGAGGCGTTTGACGCGCTTCCACCAGAAGAGAAACTGAAGGTTGAAAACAAAATTCAGGCAAAAATGAAAGAACAGGCGGAGCTTCTTACTCATGACATCATTGCCCCTCCTGAAGGTGCAATATTATTGTCTGGTGATGAAATGCTCGGTGTTGTTTCTGAGGAAAGAAGCGGTGTGGTGCTTAATACGAGTCATGGTCAGACTAAGATTAATGTAGAGGATTATTTTACACCAAGGTCTGAGGGTGATGAACCAATTGACTTGATGTCCATCCCTCTTCTTCTGCCCTCTAAACATAATATAGATACTTTATCGAAACATGCGTCTGAAAAATTGAAGGGGCTTATGGCGGAGTATGATATTCCTTATGCACCAGAGCAAATTTCATATGACGACAGCGGAAAGATGTTGCTTCCGTATGATTATGAACATGCAGATAAGTTTAATCAGATGATTGAAGAAAATGAGGCGATGAGCCGAGAGTTAAGTACGATCAATGCTCTGACGAGCCATTATGTTGAAATGCAGAAAGTAATTCCTTTCCATGAGGAGTTTTCTGAGGCTAAATCAAAGGCTGAGGCTGATTTAATTATAGCGAAGTATAGTCATTTGCTCACGGATGAAAAAGATTACTCTCGTATCGCTCTTGTTTTATCTTCTGATGGGGATGTAACCCCTATGGCAAATCTTCATGAATATAGTTCAACGCGTTAGTTTTATCTGGTTATCTTTCGCATTTATGTTTATAAAATTACGGTTAGTTACCTGAATTTTTAATGAAAAGTATGTGTTTTGATAGTAGCAACTGAACCCCAAGAAGTTTTGAGTGCGTTACGGATAGGAAATAAACGTTTTCTTGATGGTAAATCTCTCCAAAACTCTGATTCTTCAATAAGAAAGCTTAAAAACTTTGCTGAGATAGGACAATTTCCTAAGGCGATTGTTTTGTGTTGCTCTGATGCGCGCGCGCCTGTTGAAATGATCTTTGATCAAGATATCGGTGATTTATTTGTGATTCGTGTTGCGGGGAATGTCGTCGCCCCTTCCATCGTAGGTAGCGTGGAGTTCGCCGTGAGTACATTTGACACACAACTCGTCGTTGTCATGGGTCATACGCAGTGTGGGGCTGTACAGGCGACTATAGAGCATGTTCAAAACCCTCAGGCGATCTCTTCTGAGAATCTCCATGACATAGTAAGTCGTATTAAGCCGCATGTTTTTGCAATTGCGCAAATTGATGATTTAAATGAAGAGGAAAAATGCGACCGTGCAGTTGAGGCGAATGTTTTGGCCTCGGTAAGTCAGCTGTCACACTCAAGTCGTTTAATTGAGGGTATGGTTGAGAGAGAAGAGATTGTTATTGTTGGCGCTGTGTTGGATATATCAACTGGGCAGGTTAATTTTCTCGATGTTTAATTTATTTAAGGGAAATCCACTAGCATTTGCTTGACAGATTGTACCGATTCAGTATATATACGCTGTTTAATCGGACACACTCGATAAAAAGAATTTAATAAGACACTTTAAAAATAAGGTTAGAACAATGTTTGCAGTTATTCGTACAGGCGGAAAACAATATAGAGTAGAATCAGGTGCGGTTATCCGTGTTGAAAAACTTGAAGAGCTTGAAGTTGGTAAAACAGTTACACTTGATGATGTAATTATGATTACAGATGGTAAGAAAACAACTTTGGGTAAGGACGTTGAAAAAGCGACTGTTACTGCAGAAGTTCTTGAACAAACACGTGATAAGAAAATTTTGATCTTTAAAAAGAAAAGACGTCAAAACTATCGTCGTAAAGCTGGACACCGTCAGTACAAAACAGTTTTGCGTATCAAGGATGTAAAAGCAGCTTAATTTCAGCGCTGTATATAAAGATTTTAAGATTATAGGAGAAAAAGCATGGCACATAAAAAAGCAGGTGGTAGTTCAAATAACGGACGTGATTCAGCTGGTCGTCGTCTAGGCGTTAAAAGATTTGGTGGAGAAACAGTTCTTGCAGGAAACATTATTGTTCGCCAACGCGGAGCAAAATATATCCCCGGCGAAAATGTTGGACTTGGTAAAGATCACACAATTTTTTCACTTATTGACGGAGAAGTTTTCTTCTCTCGTACTAAGGGTGATCGCCCAGTTGTAAACATTCTACCTGCAAATGACTCAGCAACTGTAAACGCAGCTGAGTAATTTTAGGCTACAGAGTTAGTATAAGGTTTAATATAGGGGTAGCACTTAGCTTCCCCTTTTTTATTTTTTAAGGATCAGAATATGAAGTTTCTTGATGAAGCAAAAATACTTATTGGAAGTGGTAATGGCGGAAAAGGTTGCGTCGGGTTTCACCGTGAAAAATATATTGAGTTTGGTGGTCCTGACGGTGGTAATGGCGGTAAAGGTGGAAGTCTCTATTTTGAAGCCGTTAATGATCTAAACACGCTTATCGACTTTCGTTATGCACAGCATTTTAGAGCCAAGCCCGGTCAAGGTGGAATGGGTCGTAATAAATCTGGGGCAAAGGGTGAAGACCTTGTTGTAAAAGTTCCTGTTGGCACGCAAATCATAGATGAGGATGGTGAAACTGTTCTTATGGATATGATGGAGCCAGAGAAAATGATCCTTTTTCTTAAAGGAGGCGATGGTGGATTCGGAAATGCGCATTATAAAAGCGCTACGAATCAAGCACCGCGTAACTCTACCCCCGGGTGGGACGGTGAAGAACGTCTTGTTTGGTTGCGTTTGAAGTTGATTGCTGATGTTGGGCTTGTTGGTATGCCGAATGCAGGGAAATCTACATTTTTATCTGTTGTGTCTGCGGCGAAGCCAAAGGTTGCTGATTATCCATTTACTACACTTCATCCAAACCTTGGTGTTGTGAGAGCAGGAGATCGTGAATTTGTGGTTGCTGATATCCCCGGTCTTATTGAAGGGGCTTCAGAAGGGCTTGGTCTTGGGCATAAATTCTTGGCCCATGTTGAGCGTACGAGCGCCCTCCTTCACTTGATTGATATTACGCAAGATGATCCTGCCGGTGCTTATCGTACGATTAGAACTGAGCTTGAGAAGTATGGTGATATCATCGCGGATCGTCCAGAGATTGTTGCTTTGACGAAGTCTGATTCGCTTGGTGATGAACTGTCTGCCGATCAGGCACGGATTTTTGAAGAAGAAACAGGCATTAAGCCCTTTGTCTTTTCATGTTTGTCTGGAGAAGGTGTTAAGTCTGTTTTATTTGCACTTCATGATGAAGTTTATAAAACGGAAACAGATGAAACGTTTGTTCTTAATCTTCATAAAAAGTAGACAATTAACATAATTCATGGTAGATATATTGCGTTATGAATATAGATGTTCCACAAAAAACTGTTTTATCCCTCTTTAATGATGCTTCGCGCATTGTTATTAAGATTGGATCCGCGCTTGTTGTTAATGTGGAAACGCTTGAGCCACGTGTTGAATGGCTCGAAGGCTTTGCTGGAGATGTGAAAGCGCTTCAAGACCAAGGAAAAGAACTTATTATTATTGCTTCTGGCGCGGTTGCTCTTGGTCGCCATGATTCAGGGTTTAGCCCTGATCAAAAATTGAATATCCCCCAAAAGCAGGTCGCGGCGACGTGGGGAAAGCAATATCATACGGAAATTATAAGAAAAGCATTCTCTAAGGCGAATGTAAAAGTGGCTTCTGGTGTCGTTGTTGAACCTGCACATCTTTCTGAACATGATGAATCGTATAAAAACTTTCGTAGAACGATGAGTGCGATATTAAAGGTTGATGGTGTTCCCATTATTAATGAGAATGACACTGTTGCAACGGAAGAGTTGCAGTTTGGTAATAATGACGTTCTTGCTGCTCAAATCACAGACGTTATGAATGCTGAGCTTTTGGTTATTTTATCAGATGTTGATGGGCTCTATACTAAGAACCCTAAAGAACATGACGATGCGTTACATATTCCTTATGTGCCATTTCTTACGGATGAAATTATGTCCATGGCAACAGATGCAACAAGTGGTGTGTCTACTGGCGGTATGGCGAGTAAAGTTGAGGCTGTTAAAATGGCATGGAACACGGGGCGTGATGTTATTATTGCAAATGGAACAATGATGAACCCAATTTCTAAGTTAATGCAGGGATTAGAGAAGAGTACAAGCTTTGTTCAGTCCCCTATGGAGCCAAGCTCACAAATTGCGTGACATAGTTTAACTCTCTTTTATACTGTTTGGGATCAAACAGAATCGAAAGAGATATGCCATGAGAACCGATACTCCTAAAACTATTTATCTAAAAGATTATACCCCTGCTCCATTCCTTGTTGAGCATATGGATGTATCCTTTGATTTACGGGAAGACAAGACAATTGTTGTCAGTACTGTGCGCTATAAGAAAAATCCAGAAGGTGTTTCGGGTGACTTAACCTTAAATGGTGAACATCAAAAGCTTATATCTGTCTCAATTGATGGTGATGCATATAGTGATTATGAGACCACAGATAAAGGTATGGTTATTAAGGATGCTGGTGATGCGTTTACCTTGGTGGTGACATCAGAGGTTGATCCAGAAGGAAACACATCCCTAGAAGGACTATATAAATCACAAGGTACTTATTGTACTCAATGTGAGGCGGAAGGTTTTCGTCGGATTACGTATTTCCAAGATAGACCCGATGTACTGACGACTTTTACAGTGCGTGTTGAGGGGGATAAAGAGAAATACCCAGTTTTGCTTTCAAACGGAAATTTAAAAGATCGTGGTGAGCTTGAGGGTGGTCGTCACTTTACACAGTGGGAAGACCCATTTCCAAAACCATGTTATCTGTTTGCGCTTGTTGCGGGTGATCTTGTT
>JAESUK010000117.1 GCA_016763095.1 Alphaproteobacteria bacterium | reverse complement strand
GATAGACCTCCCTTCAAAATGTATTGATACAGGGATGGGGCTTGAACGTATGGCCGCCACATTGATGGGTAGTAACAACAATTATGACATCGATATCATGCAAGCCTTGATTCACCATGTTGCGGATATCACATCAGTTGATCCCGATGGTGAACAAGCAGCATCTCACAAAGTTATTGCTGATCATATTCGTTCCGCTAGCTTTTTGATGGCGGACGGTGTGTTGCCAAGCAATGAAGGCCGTGGATATGTTCTACGCCGTATTATGCGCCGAGGCATGCGTCACGCACACCTTTTGGGTGCACAAGACCCATTAATGCATCAGCTATTCCCGACGTTACTTGATAAAATGGGAGAAGCTTACCCAGAACTTCGTCGTGCAGAGAGCCTTATTACCCAAACTTTGGAAAATGAAGAAACACGTTTCAAAGGTACATTGGAACGTGGATTGAAAATGCTTGACGAAGAAACCGATAAAATATCTTCTGGATCTAAATTCCCAGGGGATGTAGCATTTAAGCTATACGATACGTTTGGATTCCCACTTGATCTTACACAAGATGCCCTTAGATCGCAAAATATAGAAGTTGATACAGGCGCATTTGAAACCTGTATGGAGAAGCAAAGATCCGATGCGCGCGCTGCATGGTCTGGTTCTGGAGAAACGGCGACAAGTGTTGTTTGGTACGACCTTGTTGAAGAATTCGGTCCGACCGAATTTCTCGGCTATGAGCTTGATCAAGCCGATGCTAAAATCATTGCTCTTGTTAAAGATGGTGCGCGTGTAGAAGACATCAAAGAAGGTGAGACAGCTCAGGTTATTACAAACCAGACTCCCTTTTATGGAGAATCTGGTGGGCAAACTGGGGACAGAGGAAAACTTATTTTTGATGAGGGGCTATTCACCGTCACAGACACAAGCAAGCCTCTTGGTAAACTCCATGTTCATAATGGTGTTTTGACAAAAGGAACGCTTACAGTTGGACAAACGATCAATCTTCAAATTGACCATGATGTGCGTCGACTGACGCGCGCTAACCATTCAGCTACACACCTTTTGCACTCTGCATTACGAGAAATTCTTGGTGATCATGTAAGCCAGAAAGGATCCCTTGTGAATGCCGATAAATTGCGTTTTGACTTCAGTAATCCTGCCGCAATCACAAAAGAACAGATCCAAGAAATTGAAACAATTGTAAATAGAGAAATTATGCTCAACAACATTGTTTCTACCCAACTTATGAACAAAGACGAGGCCGTAGAAGCTGGTGCGATGGCACTGTTTGGTGAAAAATACGACGAAGAAGTGCGTGTTCTTACTATGGGATCCCATACAGAAAATCAAGATCATGCATTTTCTGTTGAACTTTGTGGTGGAACACACACACAACGCACGGGAGATATTGGCCTTTTCAAAATTACATCGGAAAGTGCTGTTTCATCAGGCGTGCGCCGTATTGAAGCTGTGACAAACAAAAATGCTATGTCTTTTGTGAATGATAGAATAGAGCTTCTTAATAGCATTACGCTCTCTTTAAAAACAAACCCATCAGAAGCCCTACAAAAAGCGCAAGCGCTGATGAGCGAAAACAAGAAGCTTGGACAAGAGGCTAGCGATCTTCGTAAGAAACTTGCAACAAGTGGTGGTACATCAAATTCTGGTGCTAAGGTTAAAGAGATTTCAGGTATGAAATTTACAGCACGTGTTCTTGCTGACTTCCCCGCTAAAGATCTTAAGCCAATGGCAGATGCTCTAAAGGAACAACTTGGATCAGGGGTTGTTGTTCTTGTCGCAACAAATGAGGGGCGTGCCTCGCTGGTTGTGGGCGTTACAGACGACCTCACAGAGCGCGTGAACGCCGTTGACCTTGTTCGTGTGGGATCAGAAGCACTTGGTGGCAAAGGCGGTGGTGGGCGTCCTGATATGGCGCAAGCAGGGGGTCCAAATGGAAGTGCTGCGAATGATGCTGTCACAGCCATTGAAAAATCGATCTCTTTTTAAGTGAAACTTCGACCTTTGCTATTATTAACCATCTCAACATGCTGGTCCGTTATGTTTGTCTCAATCCTTCCCTGACCATACTGAGGAAACTGACTTTCCTGATAAGCCGTTAGCACGCCGCTCACAAAAGATTCTTTTGGGATCACTTTTGACCCAGCAATGTAATCAGACATACTATTATCAATAACATACATGCCTCTATGGAAATCTGGACGCATAGATTTTACAGGTCTGCCAAATTCATACGGATCGGGAGCAGTGTAAAAATACCCCCCTTTTTTACTTAAATAAAACTGCCTTTCCTCATCAGATACAACAAACCTATCTAGTTTGAGCTTCGCTCTATATTCATTATGGATTGAGAGCCTGTTTGTCTCACACCGCTTAGACCCTCGAGAGAGAAGCGTTGCTAATTTCCAATCAGTCAGCGCACTTTTGGGCGTTGTAAAGGCTTGATCATACGCCCGCTGTCTTTTGTGATCTTTATCCGTTTGCCTTAAAGCATTTTCCATGCCTTGGTGATAAATCTGCAACTCAACATTAAACCCTTCAAAATCATAAATAACTTTATAGCGCGGGATACCATTTTCTTCATTTAATGTCATAAAGCCATCTTGTACATCCACAATGTTACTATTCTGTGAAACCGTTAACCTATTTGCAAGTTTGGCAAGCTGGGCTCTTTTTGTCACATAAAACCTTGCACGTAGACCATCATGAATCGTGCAAACTACTTTTGGATTTACGTCTGTAGAATTATCTGCCGTTTGGCGAAAAAAACCTTGGTGGGAGAGTATTTTCTTTTCCAAGCTTTGATCGCCTTTAATCTGTCCAATCTCAACGCTAATTCCATAGCGACCAGCAAACTCACGAGCGAACTCTTCAAAGTCAGATTCTTTTTCTTTCTGCAACCTATTGAAGTCAACAACAGACGATACATTTTTTTGAAAAACCTTTGTGGTAAGGCTTGCCCCAGGATTAAAAAAACGCTGGGCGCTCAATTGACCAACTGGCTCGACATATGTCAATCCATTCGGTAAATAAAACTCTATCTCGCTATACTTATCACCCATAAAACACGTACCTACTACGTATAAACTTATTTTTTTAATAATAATTACATTCGAATAAGTGAACTTTATACTTTTCTTATATATATTTCAAGATATAAAAAAGCCCGCTAAAACTAGCAGGCTTCCTCAATTTTTTTATTCAGCTGCTCTGCTTTATTATGCGTTCAGAAGAACCTTTTTATTTGTGGCAACTTGAACACCTACATTTGCATTGTTCAAGTGATCGTGAATAGCCAACTTCACTTGATCGCAATGATCTGTGAAGAAGTGGTTTGCACCATCAACTGTACGGTAATCAATTTTAATGCCTTTTTGTCCATTCAAACGCTCAACGACTTCATCAACATCATCTTTTACAACAATGTTATCGCGTGAACCATTCAAGATAAGCCCTGATCGTGGGCATGGAGCCAAAAATGTAAAGTCGTATTCTGTCGCAGGAAGCCCCACGGATACAAATCCTTTAATTTCTGGACGACGCATCAAAAGTTGCATGCTAATCCAAGACCCAAAAGAAAAACCAGCTGTCCATAAACCTGATGCTTTTGGATTTAAAGTTTGAATCCAGTCTAAAATTGCGGCGGCATCTGTTAACTCGCCTTCACCTTTATCAAAAACGCCTTGGCTTTTTCCAACACCTCGTGAATTGTAACGAACGACCGAGAACCCTCTTTCAACAAATGTTTGAAAGAGCGTGTATGTAACCTTGTTATTCATCGTTCCACCCTGTAACGGGTTAGGATGAAAAATAACAGCGAGAGGTGCGTTAGGATTTTTTGAATGAGAATATGCAGCTTCTATACGGCCTGCAGGGCCATTAATAATGATATTTGGCATTCTGTTCCTGTATTTTTTTATTATTATAGTTTAGTTTCCGATAATGTTTATAGTACATCTGAGTACTGTTTGTCCAATATTTTCTCCTTCCAACCCAAAATATATGTGGATATTCAACAAGATAAATGATACTTTTTTTTACAACAACACACATTTAGATTGCTATTAATATGGTAAAAAACGACCGAATATACCTTGATTACAATGCAACCGCCCCCATCCATCCAGACGTAATTGATGGTATGAGCAAGATTATGCACCATGTTGGGAATCCCTCCTCAATCCACCAAGAAGGACGCGAATCCCGCAAAATAATTGAGCAGGCACGGCAAAATGTATCAGATCTTGTTGGATGCCACCCAAAACAGGTGATTTTCACCAGTGGAGCAACAGAGTCCAATAACATGCTTTTAAAGGGGTATGCACCGCACCGACGTCTTCTTGTTTCCGCAACAGATCACCCTTCTGTTATTTATGGTGGCGTAGATGTTGAGCTCATCCCCGTTCACACAAACGGACTTACCGATTTAGGCGCACTTGAAGACTTACTGAGAAAAGGCAAAGCGCCAAGCTTTGTGTCCATCATCATGGTCAATAATGAAACGGGCGTTATTCAACCGATTAAAGAGATATCCATTTTGGTTAAGCAGTATGACGGCCTATTTCACACCGATGCAGTACAAGCCGCTGGTCGTATACCTTTGCATTTCCCATCCATGGGCGTGGACTTCCTTAGCCTCTCTGCCCACAAAATGGGCGGGCCACAAGGTATGGGCGCACTTATCATGCAGAATGGGACAAACCCGCCAAAGCTTATTCATGGTGGAGGGCAAGAACGCCGACAGCGTGCAGGAACAGAGAATGTTGCAGGTATTCATGGGTTTGGAATCGTGGCAGAAATTGCCCTTGATAACCTTGATAACTTTCCTAAGTTAGAGGCTTACAGAACACAGATTGAGACGGCGCTAAAGACCTCCCACCCCAAGGTGATCATTAATGGCGAGGATGCGCCTCGCGTTGCCAACACAACATCCCTAACTATTGAAGGATTTGACTCATCAACATTACTTATGAGCCTTGATTTGGAAGGCATTTCTGTAAGTGCTGGCTCTGCTTGCTCTAGCGGTTCCATGCAGGCTAGTCACGTCCTCAAAGCCATGGGTGCGACTGATTCTCAAGCAAAAAGTGGCTTGCGTATTTCATCCGGATGGGCTACCACCCAAGGTGATATTGATGCCTTTATCAAGTCATGGACAAAAATCATACAGAGACTAGCTAATTAATGCCTAAGATTACATTTATACGAAAAGACAAAACTGAAGTAGAAATCGATGCTGCTGAAGGGCTCTCCATTATGGAAGTTGCCATTCAAAATGGGATTGATGAAATCGAAGGTGCATGTGGCGGCGGACTTGCTTGTGCGACATGTCACGTCTATGTACACCCTGACTTTCAAGAGAAATGTAAGACTGATGGCGACGATATATCCGATGAAGAGGAAGATATGCTGGATCTCGCTTTTGACCTTAAGAAGTCTTCTCGCCTTGGCTGTCAGATCATTATGGATAAAGACAAAGACGGCTTAAAAGTAGCTCTGCCTGGAACAGATGTTGACTGGTAAGCACTCGGCACACCACCCACACATTTACGATTATGTCTAAACCTTGCTTTTCTCCTCGAAAAACCATATAGTGCGCGCCATGAATGAAGCAGTAAACAGTTTAGGATTTAAGAAAGCCCCGAAAGATACACGCGTTGTTGTCGCAATGTCTGGTGGCGTAGACTCGTCTGTAACCGCTGCCTTGCTTCATGAAGAGGGTTATGAAGTCATTGGGGTTACACTCCAACTTTATGATTATGGCATGGCAGTGGAGCGCAAAGGCGCGTGCTGTGCAGGACAAGACATCTATGATGCAAAGCGCGTCGCAGATGAACTTGGATTTCCACATTATGTCCTAAATTACGAAGATAACTTCAAAGAATCTGTGATCGATGACTTTGTTGAGACCTACCTTAAAGGGGAAACACCCATCCCTTGTGTGAAGTGCAACCAAACTGTCAAATTCAGAGATTTACTTAAAGTTGCACATGACCTTGGTGCTGATTGCATGGCAACAGGGCACTATATCAAGCGTAGCATCAATTCAGAAACAGAACATGCCGAATTAGAACGTGCCATTGATCACGGAAAAGATCAGAGCTATTTTCTTTTTGCAACCACACAAGACCAACTTAACTTCCTACGATTTCCTTTGGGTGGATGGACAAAAGACATCACGCGTCAGCACGCCGAGCGTTTAGGGCTGAATAACGCAAACAAGCCTGACAGCCAAGACATCTGCTTTGTGCCAAACGGAGATTACGCCAGCGTTGTAAAGAAGATCAACCCAGCATCAGAGAAATCAGGCGATATTGTAACGCTTACTGGCAAAGTGATTGGGCAACATAACGGGGTTATTCATTACACAATTGGTCAACGCAAAGGTCTTGGAATTGGTGGCGGCGTAAACGCAGATAACAGCCCATTTTATGTGGTCAAAATTGATGCGCAGAACAATCAGGTGATTGTGGGCGATAAAGAAGCACTGGCACGTGACATCATATATATCAACCAATGTAACTGGCTTATTGCTGACACAACGCCACAGAGCATGGACATTATGCTTAAGTTTAGATCTGTTATGAAGCCTATTCCTGCGGTTCTTACGCTAAACGAAGGGGGATCAGCGCATATCATTCTCCCAAATACACAATATGGAATTGCTCCAGGGCAAGCAGCGGTTTGCTATGTGAATGACCGTATGATTGGTGGTGGCTGAATCACAGAAACAGAAAACAGCCAACATCAGATGGCTGCTTAGTAATACTTATT
>JAESUK010000116.1 GCA_016763095.1 Alphaproteobacteria bacterium | reverse complement strand
TCGGGTATTTCGGGGTGGTTTTCCAAAGCCTCACAGCTGAGGGTTACCATCGACTTCATGCAGGCAGTTGCCGGTTTGAGAAGCTTTTTGGCTTTAGCAGCTTGAGCGTCAAAGCTGGCGCGCATGGATACACAAATGCTATCAATGGATGCCATCATCATTTTTTTGATTTCGGGGGGCATCTCTTCGCCTTCTAGGCTGATTAATGCACATTGGTTCTGCTTCTCACAAAGCGCATTAGCGGCGGCATCAAAATCTTTATAGGTAGCAAAAGTAGAAAAGCTAATGGTAAGCAATAAAGTGGTCATACAAAAAAACCTTTTCATGGTGTCTCCATAATTGTTGTTTATGTGGAAAATTAGAGTTAGTTCGTTCGTTTAGCCCTTGCTTCATACTTACATTGTTTATCTGAACAATCAATACGTGAATGATTGATTGGTTTGCGATTGATATAGCGGATGAGCAGGATTACTTTGTACATAATTGGCATCTTGTTAAGATAATGCTAATGGATACATAAGTTTATAAACTTATAAAAGAATTAACCCCCAAGTTATGGCAGTTAATACCGTGCCGAATAGCACAGCAGCAGAGCCAATATCTTTGGCTCTGCCAGATAACTCGTGATGCTCAAGGCCAATGCGATCAACTGTCGCTTCAACTGCTGAATTTAATAATTCAACAATCATCAGTATTAACAAGCTACCGATAAGAAGAATTTGTTCAATAGCCGTGTCGCCAACGTAGAAGGCTAATGGAATGCCAATTATTGAAATAAGAGTTTCTTGCCTAAAGGCTTCTTCGTGAATCCAACATGCTTTTATGCCAGCCATTGAGTTGTGCCAAGCAGCATTGAGGCGTTGTATGCTTTTTAAGTTTTGTCCGGCCATTGGCGCTCCTAGTTGAATTGTTGTCATATGGCTAGTTTATAGCAACATTTTCTTTGTGTAGCAACGACTCAAAATTAAGCATATGTTTTTTATCGTGTGGTGAGCCAATCATACGTTTTCTGGCTCTAAAGTTGTCACTATAAATGCTTCGTGTTGAGTCATTGCCTTTAAAATTTATACCGGCTAAATCCGCCCAACTATAGATAAAGTCAGATGTTTGGTATGCATGGTTAATTGTGCCTGCAAGGCTTGTTGTTGGGCGTGTTTTTTTCCACTTTGGTGAAAGCCACGTGATAAATGGAACCGTGTACATAGCTGGTGTAGGCTTGCCTTCATTTCTGCCGCAAAAAAGTTTTTCTTTTGTGTCGTAAACCTCTTCGCCATGATCTGAAAAGTATACCAAAGCGCTATCTGCCGATTTCTTTTTTAAAATATTAATTAAACTTGCAACAACGTAGTCGTTGAATAATATCGCGTTATCGTAGTCATTGTATTCGTCTGCATGTTTATCGGGGACCCAATCTGGCATATTGGTACGATCAGTAAAATGGTTAAAGGTCTCTGGATAGCGGTAGTTATATTTACGGTGGGTACCAATTAAGTGCACAACAATGAAGCTAGGGCCGCTACTGTCATTGAGTGCTTTTTCAAAAGGCTCTAGAACATCATCATCAAACTGGCTAGAGTTTTGTACGCGGTTATTATTAAGGTAAACCTGATGATCTGCTTGTTGAGAAAAGGTTAGCAACATGGTGTTGCGTTTCGTTTGCGTTTGTTGGTTAGTAATCCAGTGAGATGTGTAGCCCGCTTGATGCATCATATTGATGAGGGTGGGTTGTGTAAGATAGATATCTGGATCTTGCTGGTTAGCAAACGTGAGCACTTGTTGCAGTGCTTCGATAGTGGAGGGCCTTGGACTGATGACATCGGAATAGGTGAGTAATTCATTACGCATATTGTCTAACATAGGTGTTGTTTTGCGTGGATAGCCATACAAACTCATTCGTTTTGAATTTGTTGATTCGCCAATAACAAGCACCATTGTTTGGTTTGAGTTTTCGTGAGTCAAATTTTCTAGCGGAGGAACGAGATTGCTTGCTGCTAATTGCTTATCCATCGCATCAAGTACTTTTGAGTACTTAAAGTACCCAGCAACAATATTCCACGGCGCGACTGGTTCAATATGGTCTTGGAAGTTCTTGACAGAACTTTCCCAGCTATTGCCGTAGACGATAAGAGGCTTTAACAAGCTACCGCCAAATAGCAAAGAAATAACACAAATAGTGATGGTCTTGTTTAACTTGGGCAAATAGACGGGTTCAATCTGACGCCATAGGTAAACAGCAGTAGCGGCATGAGCAATCGCCATCATAATAATGCTGATATTGATGTACGATTCGATAAACTCTCTGCTTTCAGAAACATTAGATTCGAAGATGATAAAAAGAACGCTTTGTGAGAAATCTTGCCCGTAGATGTAAAAGTAACTCAGGCTGATTAGCGATGCTGGCCAAATCAACAGCCCGATAATGGCAGAAGTTTTGCGTGTGTGCTGCGGCCACACAAGGGCAGGAATCATCCAAAGGGTTGATATAAGAATGGCTTGGCGAATACCAACAGTATTAGACATACCGGTGGCGTAAATAAGTATTTGTGTTAACCCAGAGAAGTAAAAAAAATATAGATAAAGTTTACCAAAGGCTTTCCAGCTAAAACTTGTTTGCATATGCATCTATCCTAAACTTGAGTAGGCTAACATTATGAATAGCGAAGATTAAGGAATTCTTAATCATTAGAGACCTTTGCACGAGACCATTTCCCCGGTAGCGGCGTTTACCCACACGGGGCACTAGAAAAACAGGCTCAAAATGCTCATTTACACTTGTAAACTGCGCTTTTTCGCCTCTTTTTGCCTTGCTCTCACGAAAACTACCTCTCGTGCAAAGGTCTCCATTAGAATTCCATAAGACCGCCTAGTTATAACTGGCGAAGGAGAAAATCGTTACCACGCTGTATAAGAGTGAGTTATGACTAGTAGAAAAAAAGTGGTTACAGCCCAAATTTTTTATTTTCATTAAATAAACCTAGATCTATTTTGCTTTAAAAAGAATCAAATAACCCAACAGGCTAATAAGTAAGCAAATTCCCACCGTCCATAGATCATGAGAAATAAAGTGAGCGCCGCGTAGTTGTTGAGCCATACCAAATAGTAGTCCTATTAACAGGCCCGTTGCTAAACCATAAAAACGTTTCTTAGGAGCTATCTCTAAAAGAACAAAGTAAAGAGAAAAAAGAGAATACCCAATGCTTGAGTGACCTGCGGGAAAACGTTTGCCGTAAGTATATGTCCCTGGATGGCTTGCAAATATTGATAAATAAGGCTTATCTCCTCCGTATCGTATCAAGTCCCATGGGCAATCTACATGTGTAAGCAGCTTTCCAATATTCGTTGTCAACGCAATAGAAATAGGCACGACGACAGCAAAATAAAGAAGGAGTTTTCGATACGGTTTAATTATATTGACATAAAAACTCGCGGCCCAAACCAAAATCAAAATAACAACAATTACTTGGAATACCCCCTGACCACCTTCATGCAAAATGGTAGAGAAAAAAAATGAATCGCGTAACGACCATT
>JAESUK010000016.1 GCA_016763095.1 Alphaproteobacteria bacterium | reverse complement strand
TCTATACAGTAATGAGTTCATATGAAAATCCTTATATATCAGGACACCATTATATCACATTTTAGAGTATATAAAAAAGCCCGCATAAAAGCGGGCTTTAAAATTCTATATATTTAGACAATTTAGCTTGCTGCTGCCTCAGGCACCTCAGAAGAACTTTCATTGTCTTGCGTCGGTGCGGTTTCATCAGCACTTGGCGTCAGCATTTCAGCTTGAAGATCAGCTTCCATTTGCTGTTGCGCCGCCAATGCAAGACGATCGCGGCTTGCCGCAACACGTTTCACTTGATTCACGTAAGCACCAGTACCTGCCGGGATCAAACGACCAACAATAACATTTTCCTTCAAACCCTTAAGCGGATCTCTCTTACCATGAACAGCCGCATCTGTAAGAACACGTGTTGTTTCTTGGAATGAAGCCGCAGAAATAAAGGACTTAGTTTGAAGTGAAGCCTTCGTAATTCCTTGAAGAACAGGACGAGCTTCAGCTGGACGCTTACCATCATCAATGAACTTCTGGTTCTCAACCACGAAATCTTCTTTTTCAATCAACTCACCAACAAGATATGTTGTGTCTCCAGGAACCGTAATCTCAACTTTTTGCAACATTTGACGTGATATCACCTCAATATGCTTATCGTTTATTTTTACCCCTTGCAGACGGTAAACATCTTGAATTTCATTAACCAAGTAGTCAGCCAACGCTTCAACACCCATAACATCCAAAATATCATGCGGAACAAGTGCACCATCAATGATACATTCCCCCTTACGAATAAAGTCTCCTTCAGCAACCGCCAATAAGCGACCCTTCGGAACAAGATATTCAGCAGGCTCTTTTCCTGCATCCGCTGGGTTAATGATAATACGGCGTTTTGACTTATAGTCTTTTCCGAATTCGATATGACCATCCAGTTCAGCCATAACAGCGGCATCTTTTGGACGACGTGCTTCGAAAAGTTCAGCCACACGAGGAAGTCCCCCTGTAATATCACGAGTCTTAGATGTCTCACGAGGAATACGCGCGATCACATCACCAGCTTTAACTTCTGCTCCACTTTCAACCGAAAGAACGGCATCTGTAGACATGTAGTAATTAGCAGGAAGACCTGATGGAAGATTAATAACCTTACCTTTTGCATCAAGCAATGAAATACGTGGCTTAAGATCAGCACCTTTAGGTTGTGATCTCCAGTCAATAACAACTTTAGATGCAATACCTGTCGCATCGTCCATTTTCTCAGAGATAGATATCCCCTCAACAAGATCAAAGTAATGCGCTTGACCATCTTTTTCAGTGATAATAGGCACTGTAAATGGATCCCATTCAACAATTCGTGTACCAGCTTTGACTTTCGTTTTATCTTTAACAAGAAGCTTCGCTCCATATTGAATACGATAAACAGCACGGTCATTTCCTTTTGCATCTTTCAATGCAACTTCCATGTTACGTCCCATAACGATGATCACACCTTCAGAGTTCGTCAACGTGTTTTCATTACGGTACTCAATCACACCTTCATGAGAACTATCAATCGTTGATTGCTCAGATCCACCCTGCGCAGCACCCCCAATATGGAAGGTACGCATTGTAAGCTGAGTACCAGGCTCTCCAATTGATTGCGCGGCTACAACACCAACAGCTTCACCCATGTTAACAGGCACTCCACGAGCCAAGTCACGTCCGTAACATGTCGCACAAATTCCAGTCTTGGTTTCACACGTAAGTGGTGAAAGAACAATCACGGTATCAACACCAGCAGTTTCAATTTCTTCTGAAAGTTCTTCGCCAACGATCTCACGTCCTTTTGCGATTACATCACCAGATAACGGATGAACAACATCTTCAACTGGGCAACGACCAAGTAAACGCTCTGCCAAAGAGACAACAACATCCGCTCCATTCATCACAGCCGAGATCGAGATACCAACGTCAGTACCACAATCTTGCTCATTAATAACAACATCTTGAGATACATCCACAAGACGACGTGTAAGATATCCAGAGTTCGCTGTTTTAAGCGCCGTATCAGCAAGACCTTTACGCGCTCCGTGAGTGGAGTTGAAATATTCAAGAACAGTCAAACCTTCTTTAAAGTTAGAAAGAATTGGGTTCTCAATAATTTCACCTGATGGCTTAGCCATCAATCCACGCATACCAGCCAGCTGACGAATCTGTGCTGCAGATCCACGCGCTCCAGAGTGAGCCATCATGTAAACAGAGTTCAAGTGGCCTTCATCAATATTTGAAATTCCTTTCATCATTGCGTCTGCGACTTCATCTGTACACTGTGACCAAATATCAACAACTTTGTTGTGCTTCTCACCACGTGTGATTAGTCCATCCATGTATTGTTGTTCAAATTCTTTCACTTTTTTCTTAGCTGCCGCAACAAGAACTTGTTTTTCTGGTGGGATAACCATGTCATCCTTACCAAACGAGATACCCGCTATACACGCATATTTAAAACCAAGTTTCATCACACGGTCAGCAAAGATAACTGTCGTCTTCTGACCACAGAAACGGTAAAGCTCTTCAATAATTTTAGAAACTTCCTTCTTTGTCAAAATCTGGTTAATCAAAGCGAACGGTACATCTTTATGACGTGGGAACAATTCAGAAATCAGCATACGACCAGGTGTTGATTCAACAACCTGTGTCACAGGATTGTCTTCAGTATCAACAGTCTTATAACGACACTTAATTTTTGAATGCAATGTAACAACACCTGCTTCAAGCGCATGCATAATTTCACCAACACCACGGAAAATCATACCTTCACCTGGCTCATTTTTACGCGCAAGTGATAGATAGTAAAGACCAAGAATAATATCCTGTGTAGGCACAATCACTGGCTTACCAGAAGATGGTGATAGAATGTTGTTTGTTGACATCATCAAGCAACGAGACTCAAGCTGAGCTTCTATTGACAATGGTACATGAACCGCCATTTGGTCACCATCAAAGTCAGCATTAAAGGCTGTACAAACAAGAGGGTGAAGTTGAATCGCTTTACCTTCAATCAAAACTGGTTCAAACGCTTGAATACCAAGTCTGTGAAGTGTCGGCGCACGGTTAAGAAGAACTGGGTGTTCTCTAATAACTTCTTCCAAGATATCCCAAACTTCAGGACGCGCTTTTTCAACCATCTTTTTAGCCGCTTTAACAGTTGTAGCCATTCCGTACAACTCAAGCTTGTTATAGATAAACGGTTTAAACAATTCCAAAGCCATCTTCTTAGGAAGACCACATTGGTGAAGTTTAAGCTCAGGTCCCACAACAATTACTGAACGACCAGAATAATCAACACGCTTACCAAGCAAGTTTTGACGGAAACGTCCTTGCTTACCTTTAAGCATATCTGAAAGTGATTTAAGTGGACGTTTATTTGTCCCTGTAATCACACGACCACGGCGACCATTATCAAACAACGCATCAACAGACTCTTGCAACATACGTTTTTCGTTACGTACGATAATGTCTGGCGCACGAAGTTCAATCAAACGCTTCAAACGGTTATTTCTGTTAATCACACGACGATATAGATCGTTCAAGTCTGATGTCGCAAAACGACCACCATCCAATGGAACCAACGGACGCAAATCAGGTGGGAGAACCGGAAGAACGCTTAAGATCATCCACTCAGGGCGAGTACCAGAAGCAACAAATGCTTCAAGCAACTTCAAACGCTTCACAAGCTTCTTACGTTTTGCTTCGGATTTAGTTGCACCCAAAGCTTCTTCAACTTTTACCTGCTCTTCAGCAAGGTCAATGTTACTAAGAATCTTTTGTAGCGCTTCCGCACCAATTCCAGCTTCAAAGTTTTCATCTCCATACTCATCTTGAGCATCAACATATTCTTCTTCGCTCAAAAGTTGCATCGGTTTAAGCGCTGTCATTCCAGGCTCTGTCACAATGTAGTTTTCAAAGTAAAGAACGCGCTCAAGATCCTTCAATGTAATATCAAGCATCAAACCCATACGTGAAGGAAGTGATTTCAAGAACCAGATATGTGCAACCGGCGCTGCCAAATCAATATGTCCCATACGATCACGACGAACTTTTGTAAGTGTAACTTCAACACCACACTTTTCACAAATAATCCCTTTGTACTTCATACGCTTATATTTACCGCAAAGACATTCGTAATCTTTTACAGGACCAAAAATTTTAGCACAGAACAAACCATCGCGTTCTGGTTTAAATGTACGGTAATTGATCGTTTCAGGTTTTTTAACTTCACCAAATGACCAAGAGCGTACTTGCTCTTGTGAGGCAACTGTAACACGAATAGTGTCAAAGCTCTGTGGGCCAGTTGGTTGGCCAAATAAGTTCATGAGTTCATTCATTTTCTTTTCCCTTCGGACGTATAAATCTTTATTTCTTCAAGCAATAGTCCCAAGAGCTCTACGCCCTTGGGATAAGTAGGAGCAAGTTTAGTCAGCTTACTCTTTAGTCTTTTTAGGTGACGCTTCAATTGCGATCTGGTCAGAAGACCCTTCCGCCTCAATTGCTTCATCAATGCCAAATTCGTTCATCTCAACATTAAGGTTCAGTGCTTTCAATTCTTTCACAAGAACGTTGAAAGATTCTGGAATACCCACCTCAAAGTTATCTTCTCCACGAACAATAGATTCGTAAACTTTTGAACGACCTGCAACATCATCAGACTTCACAGTTAACAGCTCTTGGAGTGTATAAGCAGCACCATAAGCTTGAAGTGCCCACACTTCCATCTCTCCGAAACGCTGTCCACCGAACTGCGCTTTACCACCAAGAGGTTGCTGTGTAACCAATGAGTACGGTCCAATTGAACGCGCATGGATTTTGTCATCAACCAAGTGATGCAATTTCAACATGTACATGTATCCAACTGTTACATCACGATGGAACTGTTCTCCAGTACGACCATCAATCAAACGAACCTGACCAGAACCATTCAAACCAGCTTGTTCAAGCAATTCTGTGATGTCGTTCTCATGTGCACCATCAAATACTGGCGTTGCCATTGGAACACCACCACGAAGGTTATTAGACATTTCAACAATTTCTTTGTTGCTCAACACCTTAACTTTTCCTTCGTATTCAGTGTCTCCGTAAACATCTTTCAATTTAGAGCGAAGTGTCTTCTCTTCATCAGCAGTGAATTCTTTCTTACTTTGGAAAGTATCAATCAATTCACCAATTTGGCGACCAAGGGAAGCAGATGCCCAACCAAGATGTGTTTCCAAGATTTGCCCAACGTTCATCCGTGACGGAACACCAAGCGGGTTCAACACGAGATCAACAGGTTGACCATTTTCAAGGTACGGCATGTCTTCAACAGGAGTAATTCTCGAAACAACCCCTTTGTTTCCGTGACGACCAGCCATTTTATCACCAGGTTGCATCTTACGCTTAATCGCAACGAAGACTTTAACCATTTTCATGACACCAGGGAGAAGTTCATCACCACGTTGAAGTTTTTCAACTTTAGACTCAAAACGTGATTTAAGACTATCAACCGCATCATCAAAAGTACGTCCGATCTCTTCGATCTCAGCCATAACTTTTTCATCTGCAACAGATAACTGACGCAACAAGCCACGTTTTTCAACGGCTTTAAGATCAGCGGCTTTAACTTTGTCGCCTTTCTTAATTGAAACACCTTTTGGCGTAGACACAGCAGCCTGACCAATAAGCAATTCTTCCAAACGAGAATAGAAACCACCTTCAAGAATACGACGTTCATCATCACGATCTTGTGAAAGTTGTTCAATATCATCACGCTCAATTGTGAGAGATCTAGCATCTTTATCAACACCACGACGGTTAAATACGCGGACTTCAACAATAGTTCCTACTGTTCCTGGTGGAAGGCGAAGAGATGTATCTTTTACATCCGCTGCTTTTTCACCAAAGATCGCACGAAGAAGTTTCTCTTCTGGAGTAACTGGGCTTTCGCCTTTTGGTGTAACCTTACCAACAAGGATATCCCCTGGGCTCACTTCAGCACCGATGTGAACGATACCCGCTTCGTCCAAATGTTTAAGAGCTTCCTCACCAACATTTGGAATATCGCGAGTAATTTCTTCCGCACCAAGTTTTGTATCACGCGCCATCACATCAAACTCTTCAATGTGAATAGATGTATAAACATCATCACGAACAATACGCTCAGAGATTAGAATTGAATCCTCATAGTTGTAACCATTCCATGGCATAAAGGCCACGAGTACGTTACGACCAAGCGCCAATTCACCAAACTGTGTTGATGGACCATCAGCAATAATATCACCTGCTCTCACCACATCACCAACTTTCACCAACGGACGTTGGTTAATACATGTTGATTGGTTTGAACGTTGGAACTTAGCAAGCTTATAAAGATCAACCACAGATTCATCTGCACGCAATGACTCGTTCGCACGAACCACAATACGTTTTGCATCAACCTGAATGATCTCACCACCACGGCGCGCTGTAACAGCAGCACCAGAGTCACGCGCAACAGATGTTTCCATCCCTGTTCCAACAAGCGGCGCATCTGTCTGAAGAAGAGGCACAGCCTGACGCATCATGTTTGATCCCATCAGGGCACGGTTCGCATCATCGTTTTCAAGGAAAGGAATAAGTGACGCCGCAACAGACACAATCTGCTTCGGAGAAACATCCGCATATTCAATATGTTCTGGAGAAACCATCACGCTCTCACCATTATTACGGCAAGATACACGGTCTGAAACATAAGTACCTTTGTCATCAAGCTCAGCATTTGCTTGCGCAATTGTGTAACGCGCCTCTTCCATCGCTGACATGTAAACAACTTCATCAGTCACGGCACCATCAACAACACGACGGAACGGACTTTCGATAAAGCCATACTGGTTAACACGAGCAAAAGTAGCGAGAGAGTTAATCAAACCAATATTTGGTCCCTCTGGTGTTTCAATCGGACACATACGACCATAATGAGTTGGATGCACGTCACGAACTTCAAATCCAGCAC
>JAESUK010000115.1 GCA_016763095.1 Alphaproteobacteria bacterium | reverse complement strand
GTCGCCCCGCTTTTTTTGTAGGCTTGTGCAAGCGAGCCACTAAATCCTAATTGTTTCTTCAGTTGGCACAATTGAGAGTCTAACCAAACAGGTTCTCCGTTATAGCTTATTAGGTAGGAGCCGATTTTTTTGGGAAAGTGCTTTTGATTAATTAAAAGACATGATTTTTGTTGAACAGAAGCTGCCCCCCAATCCTTCGAGTTGTAGTTTGTAAGTGTTACGCTTCCATTTAAAGCGAGATGGACAAAGAATACAGACATGTTAATTTAAAGGGCTACGGTTGTTTAGGTGCAGCAATGTTTGGGGTTTCAACAGGTTTAGGCGTGGTTTTTGGTGGCCAAAACTTAACGCGTTTAAGTTTGTTTTTTAAACCATTGAGGGGGAAATTTGCGTCATAGGCAATGATCGCTTGTTGTTGAGCTTGGCTATACTTTTTTTGCCCGAAAAGCAGCAGGCCGAAATTGTATCGAATGACCGGGTGATTAGGCGATAGTTCTACGGCTTTTTCATATTGAACTTCTGCTGCTTTAACGTGTTTTGTTTTGTGAAGAAACATTCCATAAAGCATGTGAGTTGTAGCATCTTTTGGGCTAAAGTTAATGGCGCGTTGAAAGTAACATTCAACAGTTGAGGTGGGTCGTGGTTTATTAGGAAAAAGCAACTTGTAACGGCTAATGGCATTTAAAGCACGGTGATGATTTGGCCAAGCTCTCAGAGTGTAGTCAATATCGTCATGCAATAGTCCCCTATGTCCTTTAATTAAGTTGTAAACCATAGGTGGAAAGTGTGCACCTTCTACAAGGGAAAGTTCGTGTCGACGTTGGCCTCTGGTTAGGTAGTCAAAAGGGCCAAAGTTATGGCTTTTCCCTCTGCAAGGTGCATTCGCAAATGTTTGGCCAACCCACGGCGCATTAGCTGCGATGGTATTGGTGTTTATAAAAGCGGTGAGGGATATA
Source organism: Alphaproteobacteria bacterium (assembly GCA_016763095.1). GTDB lineage: Bacteria > Pseudomonadota > Alphaproteobacteria > Micavibrionales > Micavibrionaceae > UBA1850. Next base: position 7,107 of record JAESUK010000115.1, on the reverse strand, counting down.
AATAAAGTGAGCAACAAAATTTGATACGTATTCATGTTTTTTCCTTAAAACCGTTTGTAATTAATATGATACATGGTTCTAATTTCTTTCGTCCATTTGGTATGCCAGTTCATGACTTTGCCATAAAACTCTATTGTTTTTGATTTTCTTTCTTCAAATATAGGTACAAAGCTCTCTTTACGCATAAGCATGGCGGGTGATGAAGTAGATATCTCTTCGTTATAAGTTGTTTTTAGAATAATGAGCTGGTTTTCGTTTCTAATACATAGATCTGTTGCGACGAGTTCATCATCGTAGAAGTATTGGTAAATAAAACCATTGTTGGCGTTGCAAAACTGTTGCAGCATGTCGCTATAGAACTTTCCTTGGTCGTTATCTATGTGCATAGCGGTGCCTTGATCACTCTTCCAGCCAGCTGTTTCTAGTTCGCCGTATTGGATAATAGCGTCACGTACTTGGTCTGCATTGGTAATGGTTTTAAGTGTTCTTGAAACCCCTTCGCGTTCTAAACGATTTCTTTGGCGATTTAGGTTTTGACGCAAATTTTTTCCACGTTCTGCCCAATATTCATCAAAACTTTTATCAAGACTCACTCTCCCAGTATCGATGTAGTCTAAGGTCGAAATGCGACCAATGTTTGTTGGTCTTTCTATTAAGTCTGGGTCTTGTTGGGTTAAGCCAAAGACCATGGTTGTAAATGGAAGCTTCTTAAATAAAGTAGCTAATAATTCTGTTGTAGAGACGCTTTTATCTTGAACCCATAAGCCTATGGGTGCTTGAGAGGGTTGAAAACTGATATAAGAACCAAAGCGGTCTTTTGTGATGATACTTAATGCTATTGGTTTATCAAGTTCACCGAAAATAACCAGTTGCTCCTTGCCTGTGCCAAAGTGCTTTAATAATGGTTTAACAAATTGGCAGCTTAATACGGGAGTGTTAGGGCCTGATGTGTTTAGGGCGTCCCAGTTGTTAGCATATTGCTCAAATGATGAAATGGGTAATAGTTTGCAATCCATTGTTAACTCTTTATGGTTTCTTTAATTGTTTTAATCATCCAATCTAACTCATCTTGGGTGAGTGATTGGTGACAGGGGAACTGAAAAACTGTTTCGGATAGCTCACGGCTAATGGGAAATTCTTCAGGTGTTACTTTTTCATCTAAATATTCCCCGAAACGCCATATGGGTACGCCTTTTTCCTTAAGGGCTGAGAAATATTGTTCAGGGCACTGAAATTTTAAAGGGTATACGAGTGGTACAACATCATGTGGTAAATTTTTGAATAGCGGTTCGCAAGACGGTAGGTCTCTTAACGCATCATCTAATAATTCATAGTACGCACGCCTTTTTTTGCTAATATCTGAATAGTCTGCATTTATGATTGTTTTTTGAGAAGAGACCGTGGACTTGACATAAATCCAATTTTCATCTAAGCCAAAGCCGCCTTCTGATGAACCAGGTGAGCTGGTTACTACACTTTCTTGTGGCCGGAGTCCTTTTATGAATGACCAACATGTGGTCTTGATAGATAACAAAGTATTGAGAACTTTCCCACGTGCTCCTAATCGTTTATAAGCCAGTGCTCTTTCTACAGCGTTAATCCATGATTTTACTTGAAAGGATAAGCTTGGCTGTTTTAAAGATATGTTTTGGAGGTTATATTTTTGCGATGCTAAGATTCCGCCATCAAAAACAGGAAAAAATTTCATTGTGCTGGCTATCGCATAGTCGCCAACCGTGCCAACTGATTGCCGATTGATTTGTCCAAAAAAAGCATGAGCGCAGTCTTCAATTAAGCAAATATTGTGTGTATCGCATAACTGTCGAATATCAGTTAAGTCTTCAGTGAAACCAAAGAAATGAGTAACGATAATGGCTTTGGTTTTCGGTGATATTTTTTTCTTTAAATCAGTAAGGTTTGGGCTGGTATCGCTATTAATTCGGTAGAAAATAGCTTTCGCATTTAAGCGTAATGTTGGTGAGATCATCGACTCACAATGGTATGAAGGGATAAGTACTTCATGCTCGTTAGTGGTTCCGCACTCTTCTAATGCAATGGATAAAGCAGCACGCCCGCTGGTGGTGTTTAATTTGTATTTCGCATCAAAAATAGAGGGCGTTTTTTCTGGATGCGAATTTGGAGCGTGATTGTTATCTAGGACGGGTGATAGCGGGATTTTTGGCGGCGGGAAGTTTCTAATATCCATGTGCTGAAGCGGGAAATCCATAAGTGTTATTTGAGTCGAAGTATAGTTGAGGATGGAAAAATGTTTTAGGAAATTATGCTAAAGTTTAGTTCAATCGATCATGACTTTGCCGTGCACAAGAATGGATAATTTGCTTTTTTTAGTTCACCGTATTCCCTTTCCTCCCAATAAGGGGGACAAGATTCGTTCGTTTCATTTTTTAAAATACCTTTCGAACCATTTTAATATTTATTTAGGCGCTTTTATTGATGACCCGGAGGATGTTGTTTATCAAGCCCAAGTTGAACAGTTATGTTCGGAAGTGAATTTGCTGCAGATTAACCCGAGAGTAAGAACGCTGATGAGTGCAAAAGGTCTGTTAACAGGTGAGCCGTTAAGTGTTCCCTACTATGATGTTGCTGAGATGCACCATTGGGTTCAACAGGTTATCAGCGAGCACCATATTAAAAAATCATTTATATTTTCATCGGTTATGGCACAGTTTGTAACGCCATTTAAAAATATTGAGATGGTAGCTGATTTTGTGGATATTGATTCGGATAAATGGCGCCAATACGCTGAAAAAAAACCTTGGCCCATTAGTTGGGTTTATAAAAGAGAGTCTGACCGGCTGTTTGAATATGAAAAGTTGGTGGCGACGCTAGCAAAAGATACGTTGTTTGTTTCTGAAAAGGAGGCAAGCATGTTCAAACAGCTGGCGCCAGAAGTCTCGGAAAAAGTTGGTTTTGTTAATAATGGTGTCGATGTAGATTTTTTTAAACCGAGTAGCGGTTTTGATACACCCTACCAACAAGGTGAAAGGGTTATCTTATTTACAGGGGCGATGGACTATTGGGCTAATGTTGATGCGGTTGTTTGGTTTGTAGAACATGTGTTAGCTAGCATACAGCGTGTGCATGCTAATGCCGTTTTTTATATAGTGGGCTCAAACCCTACCGATGCAGTTAAAAAATTACAAAAAAATAATAGTGTGGTTGTGACTGGCCGTGTCAAAGATATGCAGCCTTATTTACAATACGCCCAAGTTATAGTTGCACCCCTGCGCATTGCGCGAGGGATACAAAATAAAGTGTTAGAGGCGATGGCTATGGAAAAGCCAATTGTGGCAACATCTGCTGCGATGGAAGGTATTGGTGCGGGTATTGAAGGTGTGAGCGTGGTAGATGACCCTGATTCATTTTGTGATTTTGTGTTAAATAAATTGAATGGAAACTCTTCAGTTCCTGAAAATAGAGTGTTTGTTGAACAAAACTTCAGTTGGGCGGAAAGTGGTAAGAAATTAGTAACGTTACTTCAATGAAGACTATAGTTTTGGGATGAATGGGTAAGGTTTGAAGCCAGCATCTTCTCTTGTTTCATGAAACAAATTAAAGCCAGGGAGCTGGATGTCCTCTTTAGCAATAATCAGATTGTTTTTACTTGTTAAAAGGGTGGATTCAAGTTTTTTATGAATTAACACATTGTGCCCGTTTCGTTCAAGAATAAAGGTGTTTCCAGAAAGCTCGATGGAATTTTTTGGATATGGCATGCCTTCCAGACCAAACCCTATCATGTCGCCATTTGCAGTAAAGGGCCCTTGCTGAAGTATTGAGTTTTTAATGGATAATATACCGCCCTGTGAAACATCAATAAGGCGACTGTCTATTGATGAAAGTGAGGCGATAACGCTATTTTTTATGACGGTTATTCTTGAGCGGGACTTGATTTCATGCCCTTCACTTTGGGCTGCAATAAATAGACTGTTCGTTATATACAGTTCCCCTCCGTTGGTATATACGCCGTGGGCCTGTCCATTTTTACCCAATTTTTCGAACCGACTATTGTTAATCGCTACTAAACCCGCATGTTTGCCGGCTAAAAGCCCCGATTGGCTATCGTGAAAATACACGTGATTCAGTTCTAGGTGACTACCTTCATGCCTTACGCAGGCGCCATTGTTATCAGCTACAGTAATATTTCGGCACTCAATATTACTAATGGATGTGAAATCTCCCTTAGTTAATATAGCGCCTTTACCCTCAGCCTGAGTGTTTTCAATAATGACGTGCCCTGCACCGATAATTTTTACATAATTAGCTTTTATGATGAATGGTTCATGATAGGTGCCTGGGCCGATGATGACGGTGTCGCCATCTTTTATGTGCGGTGAAGCTTGTTTAAACGAGGCGTATGTTTTCGAGCCAATTTTAATAACTTTTTTAGGGATGTTTCGGGTGTTTTGTGGGATCCAGTTGCCAAATTGGTTGGCAATCTCTACGTCCAAAGTGTCTTTGGGTTTAATGCTGGCGCCAGCAAATACAGTAGGGACAAAGGGCGATAAATAGTTTATAGCGTAGTTGAAGGCTTTTTTGCTAAATTCGGGCTTAAGAATAAGAATGCCAGAAACAATTATATGTACCGCTATACTCGATATAATTAAGTACCACGAAGTGTATTTTAAAAGTGCTTTCATCTGGTGTTAAGCCTAGCAGAAGTAATGTTTTACGGGAAAATAATTTGATGTTGAAGAGAATATGTATTGTTGTAGCAATAACTATCAGCCATTGTACGTTAGCTTTTAGTTCAACCTTACCAGGTACGATAAGTCACATTAAACAGAGTGTGGTTTCTGTCGCAACGGTCATGTTAACTCGCACGCCTAGAGTTATTTTTTACGGCACTGGTTTTGTTGTTGCTAACGGCCGGTATGTAATAACGAATGATCACGTCGTGCCAAAAAAAATAAAGCATGAGAAAAAAGAAGCGTTGGTGATTTTTACGGGCGAAGGGAGTAAACCAATACCACGTTACGCCAAGCTGGTATTACGTGATGAAGTGCATGATTTGGCCTTATTGAAAATTAAGGGTGCTCCATTACCAGCAGTAACTATTGGGAGTTCGTCAAATGTTCGTGAAGGGGAACGGTTTGCTTTTACCGGCTTTCCAATTGGTATGGTGCTAGGGCAGTACCCTGTTACACACGAAGGTATTGTCTCAGGCAAACCACCAATAGTCACACCAGCTCCCTCTTCTAGGCAATTAACAGCTGAACAAATAAAGCGTAAGAGGAATCCATTTAGAGTATTTCAATTAGATGCTATTGCTTATCCAGGCAATAGTGGCAGCCCTGTATATCGTGTTGATACAGGCCACGTCATTGGTGTTGTTAATAGCGTGTTCGTTAAAAAGTCTAAAGAGGCAGTATTGAGTGCGCCCAGTGGTATTACTTACGCGATACCATCAAAATATATAAATGCATTACTTAAAAAGGCAGGTTTACAGTAGTTTGCTGGTAGTGGTTTGGGTTGTTTTATAAAGTATCGACTATAATAAGCATAACAATAAAGACGAGGGGTTGGTTTTGGTCAAGTTAGAGCACATAAGAGAGATTGTTGCCGTGGTGTTAGGGTTGGAGTTGGCGAGCATGGATTTAGCAGAAGATACGCCCTTGTTAGGGGCAATACCCGAATTTGATTCGATGGCAGTTGTGTCGGTTTTAACAACGATTGAAGACCAATACGACATTTTTGTTGAAGATGACGAAATTAGCGCAGAAACGTTTGAAACGCTAGGGTCATTGCATCAATTTGTTATTGAAAAATTAGCCGCATAAACACGAATAATGTTGCAGCCGTATTTTCTTGAGACTGCAAAAGGTCGGTTATTCGTACAATCCTTTGTTCCCGATAGGCCTAATGGTCAGGTTGTCATATTTGTTCCGCCCTTTGCTGAGGAGATGAACAAGTCTCGCCGAATGATGGCGTTGCTAGGCCATTCCTTAGCTAGCAAAGGGGTGCAAATGGTCATTCTTGACCTGTTCGGTACAGGGGACAGTGAAGGTGATTTTGAATGTGCAGACTGGGCAACGTGGTTAGATAACCTTCAACAATTAACCGATCAGCTCAAAGAACAAAAGGTTCAGCGTATACATTTAATTGGTTTGCGCATGGGGTGTTTGCTGATTCATGATTTTATGCAACGGCACTCATCTGGTATTGGAAAAGTGGTTTTTTGGAAGCCCGTTTTATCGGGAAAACAGATGATTAATCAGTTTTTACGATTAAGAATTGCCAGCAGTATGATGGATGGTGATAAAGAAACAGCACAGTCGTTACGAGATGAATTACTTAAACAAGGCGTGATAGAAGTGGCGGGCTATGGGCTGAGTAAGGCGTTGGTGCTGGCGTTAGATGAAAAAACGATGTCGGCAGGCGAGTTTAGTTCGACAATTGAATGGTATTGGTTTGACGTGTTGGCATCAGAAAATCAACCGGTGCCTTTGGCCGCGACTAAAGTGCTTCAATCCTTGAAAGATAGGGGTGTTGCTGTTTATCAACAGACTATAATTGGGGAAAATTTTTGGGCTAATCAAGAAATTGCTGAAGTTTCAGAATTAGTGTCGGCGACGAGTGATGTGTTTGTATAGGCGTTGGCGATGAGTCATAGTAAAAAGGCCATTGCCTACGCATGTGAAGGTGAAACGGTCATGGGGATTTTGTATCAGCCAGAGAGACCGTTAACTGTTGGAATGGTTCTGGTTGTTGGTGGTCCTCAATATCGTGTAGGAAGCCATCGTCAATTTGTTGTACTTGCACGATTTTTGGCTGAGCAGGGTGTGTCGGTACTTCGTTTTGATTATCGGGGTATGGGCGATAGTAGTGGTGTTATGCAAGACTTTGAACAAGCCCAGCCAGATATTAAAGCGGCCGTTAATATATTTTTTGAGCATAATGCGTCAGTGAAAAAAGTTGTTTTGTGGGGCTTGTGTGATGCAGCGTCCGCTATTGGTTTTTATGCAGCCGGTGATGACAGAGTAAAGGGGTTGGTTTTATTAAACCCATGGGTAAGAACAGAGCAAGGGGAGAGTAAGGCCTACTTGAAAGAGTATTATCTTAAGCGGCTAGTCTCACGTGCATTTTGGC
>JAESUK010000114.1 GCA_016763095.1 Alphaproteobacteria bacterium | reverse complement strand
CCAGTTAAGTAGCTACGGACAACGAATTCAATCGGCAGAACTTCAGCTTCTTTGTTTACCGACACATTTGGATGCAGTGAGGAAATATGATGCGTACGGATACCAATTTTATCCATTTCTTCAAACCAAAAATCGCTGATGCTATTGAGAATTTCTCCTTTGAAAGGAACCGTTCCCAACACAAAATCAAACGCTGAAATACGGTCCGTTACAACAATGGCACGTGTTCCATTCGGATAGATATAGCTCTCGCGGACTTTGCCTGATTGGCGCGTTACATTTGGAATATCAGGACAAATATTAATTGTCTGGTCCAATCTGTCGGTTATTTCTTGCTCTGTTATCATGGCGTGATATTAGACGATTTATGAATGATGTAAACCATCAAAAAAGGTCGTCCATTTCTGAACGACCTTTCTTTTTGTTCTTAATAGAAGAACGAATGTTGGGGTAAATGATGATTACATCATTCCGCCCATGCCACCCATTCCGCCCATGCCACCCATCGCGCCAGCACCAGCATCACCATCTTCTCTTGGAAGATCAGCGATCATTGCTTCTGTTGTGATCAAAAGACCAGCAACAGATGCCGCGTTTTGAATTGCAGAACGTACAACTTTAACAGGATCAATGATCCCTGCTTTTACGAGGTCTGTGTAGACATCTTCTTGTGCATCATATCCGAAGCTTGTGTCTTTTTGCTCAAGAAGCTTTCCAACAACAATTGCGCCTTCACCACCTGCATTTTCAACAATCTGGCGAATTGGAGCTTGCAACGCACGGCGTACAATCTCAATCCCAGCATTTTGATCAGCATTTGTGCCTTCAAGACTTTCAAGTGCTCTTGTTGCATAAAGAAGACCTGTTCCACCACCAGAGATAATTCCCTCTTCGACAGCAGCACGTGTTGCATGCATAGCATCATCAACGCGGTCTTTCTTTTCTTTCACTTCAACTTCTGTTGCACCACCAACGCGGATCACAGCAACTCCACCTGACAATTTAGCCAAGCGTTCTTGCAATTTCTCTGCATCGTAATCTGAAGATGTATCTTCAATTTGTTGACGGATTTGTGTACAACGTGTTGCAATATCACCCTTAGATCCAGCACCATCAATAATCGTGCTTTCGTCCTTAGTGATACGAACTTTTTTCGCAGTTCCAAGCATTTCCATTGTCACATCTTCAAGCTTAATGCCGATGTCTTCAGAAATAACCTGACCACCTGTAAGAACGGCCATGTCATCCATCATTGCTTTACGCCGATCACCAAAACCAGGCGCTTTCACAGCAGCGACTTTCAAACCACCACGTAGTTTATTCACTACCAATGTTGCAAGTGCTTCACCTTCAACATCTTCTGCAATGATCAAAAGTGGGCGTCCGCTTTGAACAACAGATTCAAGGATTGGAAGCATTGGTTGTAGGTTTGTCAGTTTCTTTTCGAACAACAAGATAAATGGGTCTTCGAGTTCGCAAATCATTTTGTCTGAGTTTGTAACAAAATATGGTGAAAGGTATCCGCGATCGAATTGCATACCCTCAACAACTTCAAGTTCAGTTTGAAGACCTTTTGCTTCTTCAACCGTAATCACACCTTCTTGACCAACTTTGTCCATTGCTTCCGCAAGGAACTGACCAACTTCTTCATCTCCGTTTGCAGAGATTGTTCCAACTTGAGCAATTTCAGCATTTTCTTTGACTTCTTTTGAACGTGCATGAAGATCCTCAACAACTTTTGAAACAGCAAGATCAATCCCACGTTTCAAATCCATTGGGTTCATACCTGTTTCAACAGCTTTGTTTCCTTCACGGACGATGGCTTGTGCCAATACTGTCGCAGTTGTTGTTCCGTCACCAGCAACATCGTTTGCACGTGAGGCAACTTCTTTCACCATTTGTGCGCCCATGTTTTCAAACTTATTTGGAAGTTCGATCTCTTTTGCAACGGTTACACCATCTTTTGTGATGCGTGGAGCCCCGTATGCTTTGTCGATTACAACGTTACGACCCTTCGGTCCCAATGTTACTTTCACAGCATTTGCCAAGATGTTCACGCCTTCAAGCATTTGCTTACGTGCATCCGTGTTAAATTTTACTTCTTTTGCAGACATTTTATATCTCCTTAAATTATCTCGCGTTTAAATTATGCAGCTAGAATGCCCATAATGTCTGATTCTTTCATGATCATAAGATCTTCACCGTCGATAGATACTTCTGTACCTGACCACTTTGTAAAAAGTACAGTATCGCCGACTTTTACATCCAATGGACGAACTTCGCCACTTTTCTTCATGTGACCAAGACCAACTGCGAGAATTTCGCCTTCTTGAGGCTTGTCTTGTGCTGTTCCTGGAATAATAATTCCACCAGCTGTTTTTTCTTCTTGTTCTTTGCGGCGAACAACAACCCGGTCATGTAAAGGACGGAATTTCATAATCTCCATCTCCTTTTCTTTTTAATGGTTAAAATTAGCGGGCCTAAAGCGTTTATACCCTTCGTTTTAGCGGCATACTTCAAACCCCTACCAAATCTACAGCCAACAACGTCTCACCGTCGAAAACTTTAGATCACCATTGGTATAGCAAAGTAGCACTTGATTTCAAGCTTAATTTAGACTCATCCATAGCTTGTAGATCAAGTTTTTAACCAGTTTTTCATCGTTTTTCTGATATAATTGAAATTGGGACTTAAAAATGAATGGAAAACAGGAGCTTGACCATATGATCAAACCAGACGTTGATCTTACTAAACAGATTTCAGATCGTTACCGTTTGACCACTGCGGAAATTCTTTATCGCATGCCTGACCACCCAAGCATGCTTCAAACTTACATTTGGCAAGAATATGATCTCTGTCCAAAATTCCCAGAACTTTATAAATTTTTAGATTTTTGGCATCGTGATCTCGATGGACCACTTCATTCCGTTTACATCGCAAGCAAACGGATTATCAGTCCTGCTGAGTTTGGTTTTACGGACTTTGAGATTACGGTTCAGTAATATTCAATATTCTAAGGCCTAGCGCTTTCACTGAGTGTTAACTTCAAACCATCAAGTTCTTCGCTCATAATAATTTGACATGATAGACGAGAATTATCTTCCAAGTCAGGGGCTTCATCAAGCATATCTATTTCATCATCACGCGGTGGGAAAAGTTTATCTTGCCACGCGCCATCAACATACACATGGCAGGTTGCACAACAACACGCTCCACCACATTCAGCCTTAATCGGAAGACCATAATCACGAATAATCTCCATCACGCGCCAACCTTCTAGTCCCTCAAGTTCGTGTTCTTTTCCCGTTTGGTCGGTAACATATATTTTCATGATTTTAAAAGGGCTTTGAGGGTTCACTAAAGATGGGCTTTGCACCATGTTTTATAAGAATATTTTTAAAGGCGTAGGTCATTGCTGTGATTGCAACAAGTTGTGCCGCAACCTCGCCGATAACATGCAACATAATGGTTAGGAATCCTGAGATACCTGTTAATGATCCATCCCCACCGCCAAACAATCCAGAGACCACCATCACAACAAACATCACAGGGACAATGGATAAAATCCAAACCCCTGCCATGTAGACAGATGTCATGATACCTTTAATCTCTTTTAAAAATGTGCCCATCGGCATCAAAATGGCCAAAGGAAGGTAAATCCAAACCAAACGAAATGCCCAGATTGTAAAGAACATCATGGCAAGGGCTGCAATAAATATTGGGAAGCTACTCGCAGTTGGCGTATCCCGCGGTTCAATCTCAAGCAACTCTTTAAGGTCAGTCATATATACCGCCATACCGCCTTGTATCAACATAACAAGCGTAAAGCACAAAATCACACCTAAAATACCGCGGGCGCGCCATAGCATGAAGCCAATATGTTCTTTGGTTGGGGATTTTGGGATTTTCATAGGCCAACGCTCGCCTGTCATAAGCGTACGTAAGAACTGACCTATCATCCACCCTTCAACAATGTAAGACGGCACCATACATAACACGTGGCGCAGAGACAATAACTCTATCTCCATCGCGTAAATGAGAATCGTAGACACAAACTTTACGATCAATGGCACAAGCGCTAGCTTCAAAAGATACTCACGTTCCTCCCAAACTGTCTTATATCCCATCAAGGAACTACGAACGATGTCTATTCTCATTTAACAGTATCCTCGGTTACGTGCTCGAAATTTAGTTTTGCACCATACTTTTTCAATATGTCTTTAAAGGCGTATGTTATCGCCGTCACGACAATAACACCAGATAGAAGTTCACCAACAACACGAAGCAACACAATGATAAACGCATATAATGTTGGAACATCATAGAGCGTTTCATAGCTTGGATCCATGAACATTGCAGGTACGAGCACCGTTATAAATAGTGTTGGCACAACGGCCAACAACCAAATCCCTATAATATAGTATGAAGTTATCAAGCTCTTAATATCTTGTAAGAAACCCTTTAATGGTGCGTTGATAGAGAGAGGAATATACAACCAAATAAAACGCACAGACCATATCATTGCAACAAAACCAACAGTGTACAAAGCAAACACAATAATGCTTGGATTCCAGTCCTGTGTAATGGGCTCAATTCCCAAAATATCCATCAGATTGGGTGCGCCAACCGCGATGCCACCTTGTACCATCATAATCAACATTGAATATAGAATGGCTGAGGAGATCGCGCGCTTGCGTAATTTTTGGGTGGTGATTTGTGTTTCTGATGGGTTTTCTATCCGAGGCATTGGCAGACGCTCGCCCACTAACAACAAACGAAGAAGGTGTGCAACAAGCCACCCGTCCGCGCAGTATGATGGCAACATTGTCAAAATAAAACGCAGGGTGAAAACATCTGTTTCCAGAATAAACACAGCCATAGAGCAAACAAATTTAATAATAATGGGAATAAGAGCGAGTTTTAGAATGTACTCTCGTTCACCCCAAACCGTTTTATAGCCAGCGATAGCACTCTGCGCTATGTTGATTTTCATTTACGCGACTTTCTCTTCTTTTACGCCAAGCTTACCTTGGAGGTCTGTTGAAGAGGTAGTGTACTGGAAACGAAGTTTCCTGTCAGGATAAACATATCTAAAGGCTTGTTGTGCCATCAATGCACTTTCGTGAAATCCAGATAATATAAGCTTGAGCTTACCAGCATAATGATTGATATCACCGATCGCAAAGATGCCTTGCTCAGATGTTTCAAACTTTTCTGTGTCTACTGGGATTAAATTTTCATGTAAATTAAGTCCAAAGTTCGCAATTGGTCCAAGCTTCATTGTTAGACCATAGAACGCGAGTAAGGTATCACATTCAACTTTGAATGGGTCTTCTCCGCGTTTTTGAATTGTGACCGCTTCGAGCTGTCCATTCATGCCATGCAATTCTTTAATATCCCCGACATGCATTTTCATCTTGTCACCTGCCACAAGGTCACGCATTTTATTTACGCTATCAGGCGCTGCGCGGAACTCATCGCGTCTATGCACAAGCGCTAGTTTCTTTGCAAGTGGGTGTAGGTTCAATGTCCAATCCAGCGCGGAATCTCCGCCACCAGCAATCAAGAGGTTTTTATCACGGAACTTCTCCACCTGTTTTACTGAGTAAAATACAGATATGCCTTCATATTCTTCTAAATTATCTAGTCTTGGTTTTTTGGGCATGAAAGACCCACCACCTGCGGCAACCACGATAACTGGTGCTTCGATTGTGATCTTGTCATCCGTCGTGAGCAGCCAATTGCCATTATCTAGCTTGGTAAGGCTCTCTGCCATTTGTTGAAGGTGAAATACTGGCTTGAATGGCGCAATTTGCGCCATAAGATTATCGGTTAATTCCTGACCAGAGATAACGGGGAAAGCAGGAATATCATATATGGGCTTTTCTGGGTAAAGCTCGGCACATTGTCCACCTACACGGTCAAGGATATCAACCAAATGACATTTCATATCCAACAGCCCAAGTTCAAAAACTGCGAATAGCCCAACAGGGCCCGCACCTATAATAATAATATCTGTTTTGTGGTAATCTTGTTCCATGCGGGCTATACAAAACAATATGAGCACGAAAATCAAGTAAAAATATGGGCAAGGATAATATGAATTATCTACAAAACATCTGGCAATATGAATTACAAATACTACCAGTTTTACTTTTTATTCTTTTATATGAAACACCCGCCTTATTACGAAGACTCCATAAAACACATTATGTTCCCATATACTTTTCAATATACCCCTTTAAACAGATAAACCAAAACCTCTCTATTTATTTGGGCGAAGACTATTACTGCGATGAAGGCTGGCGTCTTGATAAAAAAAAGGCAAGTAACCTTCGAGATACAATTATAAAAACCTCCATAATTTCTATGTCACTAGATGCTATTTTCATACCCTTAATAATTGGTTTTATTGTAGCGTTCTTTTTACCACAGGATTTATTTAAGACATGCCTTATAACGCTTCTATCTTATAAATTTATTACAATCATCGCTTCGCTTAAAAATTCCCACCTTCATTTTATTGAAAAAAAGGGACAGTTTTTTCTTCTGAGTGGAATTTACTTTGTATATTTAGGCTGTATACAAGAAATGTTAAAAACATCTTATAACTGGGCAACTCCCTTTGTGTCTGAAAAAGAATGGTTTAATTTATTGAATGCGCTATCTACCTTTATCTTTGCAAAAGTATTTATTATGGGATTCATAATAGTTGTTTTATCTGGTGTTTTTACTTCATTAATAACAGATAGAAAGCTTAGGGAGCAAAACATATCACATGACGAGTAATACACTAAAAAGAAATATCGTTTCTTTAATCCTTGTATTAAAGAAACAAACTTATGATCCAATAATCTTATCTGTTATAGCCACAGAGATGCATTTTCGTAGCCCTCTACACAGATTCTGTGAGTATATGTATTGGATACTTTTATGGTCGACGAGAAGTGACCAAATTCAAAATCTAAGCCTTGGAATATCTCAAATTCAATTAAAAACATGGAAGAAATTAGGCTACATAAATTCCTATAACCCTTCAATAAAAAATGTATTGTCCATTATTAATCCCAATAATAATTATGAAGCGTGTCGACTATATCTAGAAAAATCATGTTCAAACAACACATATTGCGCCATTGATATAGCCAATGCGTATACTGGTAAGGCACGGGTATTTTATGTACACACCCTTAAAAAATCAATGCAAATCACATATAAACTTCTGTAAAGAAACATTGCCCATGAAAAAACACAATCAAGCCATTATCCTCTGGCTATCCATTACTGCCTTTATGGTTTTTGCCATGGCGGTGATTGGCGCGATTACGCGCCTCACTGAATCTGGTTTATCTATGGTGGAGTGGCGACCTTTAATTGGAGCACTCCCTCCTCTCAATGAAGAGGAATGGTTGCGGGT
>JAESUK010000113.1 GCA_016763095.1 Alphaproteobacteria bacterium | reverse complement strand
GTTGAGTTTAATGTTTTGGTTCTGAACACCGCAGACAATAATGATGGCGATACAATCGTGATTGATGCACGAACATTAACAGGTGCTGTGACCGAAATTTACACAACAGCAGATGTAACAGATGTAAATATTGATGTTGTAGAACCTGCGATTACAGCGCTTGATAAAAGCGTGATTGCAACAGACGGTACAACAGCAACATACCAAGTCACTTTCGGGAATACATCAGGTGAAACGGCATATGAATTAAATGTGTTGGATCTTCTCCCTGCAAATATAACAAACCTTGGCAATGTTACCGTTGTAAGTTCATCTGGGATAACTGGGTTGGTTGATAATAGTACAGTGGCGCAGTTAGATATAGATATAGCAACAATGGCGGATACCGGGTCGATCACGATCACATATACTGCAGAAGTAACAGATGACTCTCTTGTTGTCGCGGATACAGATGTAGATGTGACTTGGACATCTATATCAGGAGGCGTAGCAACGCTTGGCACCTCAAGTGCAGGTGCGTCTGGAAGCACAACGGGTGAGCGTACAGGGTCTGGTGTTGGTGAAAATGATTATGTCGTTGCTGAAGGCGCGGGACTTAGCGTTATAACAGGAACACTTTGGTCGGATGCAGACCTTAATACCATTATTGGTGGAGCGGAAACCCGCCTTCCAAATGTACAAATAAACGTTACCTTCGCAGGTGCTGATGGCATTTTTGGAAACGGTGATGACTCTACGTTCTCTACACTTACAGATGTCAGCGGTGATTATAACTTTGGCGCTCTTGCTTCTGGGGATTACCGTCTTTCTGTACAGCCATTTGGTATGGTGAATGGATTACCTTCTGTTTATTCTGCCTCTTTCGATCCATCTGGAGCAGCCGCAGATAATTTAATAGATGTAACAATGGGTGAGGCACTTACAACAGCAAACCAAAATTTTGGTGTTGAAGATATTCCTGAGCCACCAACAGGGCAGGATAACTCATTCTCACTCATAAATGATGAAACGCTCAACTTTAGCGCATTAGACTTTGGCTTTGCCGACGGTGATATTGGCGACACAATGGATGGCGTGCGTATCGATACGCTTCCCCTTGAGGGCACACTCACATTATTTGGTGTTCCTGTGATCGCAGGACAGGTAATTCCTGTTGCAGATATTCCTAATTTTGTCTTTGTCCCTACGGCGACGCAGGTTGGAAGCGTGGACTTCACATTCTCTGTACAAGATCAGTTTGATGGTTTCTTTGACCTTGTTCCCAATACATTTACAATTGTTATTGAAGCACGCCCTGTTGTCTCACCACCTCCAACGCCTCCTGTTGTGGTGACTCCTCCAGATGTGCCACCAAGCATAGATATTCCAGATCCAATTGATCCATTCCCACCCGTGGACTTTGATGATGAAATTTATACACTCCGTCATAATCCGTTTATTCGTGAAATTCCAATCCCAGAATTTTGGGTAGCGGCAAGCGTGGACGAGAAGCTTATAATTGAAAATAAAGAAACTGTTTTTCAAGTGTCCAAGGGGATATTTAAGCACAGCAGACCAGGGGAGATTCTCACATACGAATCAACCATGGAAGATGGATCACCTCTACCTGATTGGCTTCTTTTTGACTCAGAGAGTTTAACATACAAG
The DNA here is from genome assembly GCA_016763095.1 of Alphaproteobacteria bacterium. Taxonomy (GTDB): domain Bacteria; phylum Pseudomonadota; class Alphaproteobacteria; order Micavibrionales; family Micavibrionaceae; genus UBA1850. Next base: position 1,814 of record JAESUK010000113.1, on the reverse strand, counting down.
GGTACTGCACCGGTTGGAGCTGAAAAAGTATTAGAAATCATTATCATAGCAAGAGATAGTAAGGGCAATGAAGTTCGCGCACCAATCAGAGTTGTTATTACACGAGAGATCGCTGATGGTGAGCTTAATGTTCCAGAAAATGATAATCAAGACGCTGAAATTCCAGAAGAAAATAGTGAAGAGGAAAATGGTGAAGATGAGGTTGAGCAAGAAGAAAACCAAACATTTTTGCACAATGGCCGCCTAGATTTTTCTGAACAAGTCTTTAATCAAACGCGCGTTGGACAAATACAAAAAGATATGGCATTCCTATCTACATTAAATGTCTCTAATACTGTGATTAAATCAATATCTGGTAGTGCATAACAAGAGGAACCCTCTTAAAATAAGTTGAAATTAGGAATAACTGATTCTTAGAAGAAGAAAAGGAATAAACATGGTGCGGCATTTTTCTTATGGCCTCATGATACTTGTAGCTGGAACGGCTCTTACTGGGTGTGTTATTAAACCTGACCCTATTAAGACAGACGCTCATATTGAACGCGCAAGACTAGATGTATCTGCTCTTTATAAGGCGATAGAACCAATTGAGAAGCCTTTAACACTCTCTGAATCCGTTGCGCGTGGAATACTCTATAACTACGATTATAAAATGGGGCTGATGGAAGAAGTGTTACAAGGAAAGCAACTGACCTTAGCAAACTTCAACCTTCTCCCTCGCGTAGCCGCAAATGCTGGCTATGGATGGCGTAGTACAGAGAGAGCCACACGAAGCATTAACTATGAAACACGGGCACAGTCTCTTCCACATTCGTTTTCAGAAGAACGGCGGACAACAACAGCAGATATAGGCTTTAGTTGGAATATCTTGGACTTTGGACTTGGTTATTACCAAGCGAAGCAACAGTCTGATCGCGTGTTGGCTGCCGTTGAAAAACGTCGTCGTGTTATGAACAACTTGGTCAAAGAAATTCAAATTGCTTATTGGAAGGCCTTAACTGCTCAACGTCTATTACCTGAGGTAAATGTACTTCTCCGCGATGTTAAGAAGGCGATTAAGAATTCGAAAGAAATTGAAGAAAAGAAACTTCAGCCACCAGCCGCAACGCTTGAGTACCGAAGAACGTTGTTACAGGTTCTTACACAGTTGAAGCAATTGAGAGCTGATTTATCTATCGCGAAAGCGCAGTTAGGATCTTTGATTAATATCAAGCCAGGAGATCAATTCTCTTTGGCTAGTCCTGATGCTAAATTGTATAGATTGCCACGTATAAGCAAAGATATGGACGCACTTCATGAATATAGTTTGGTCTTCCGTCCAGAGCTGAGGGAAGAGGCATACCAAGAACGTATTGACCGCCAGAACATCAAAAAAGAAATTATTCGTGTATTCCCAGGGGTAAGCCTTCTCGGATCTAAAAACGTTGACTCAAACAAGCTCCTTAAATTTCAAAATTGGACTGAACTTGGCTTAAGAGCATCTTGGAATCTTATTGGTGTACTGCAAGCGCCAACAGCCATTAAAAATGCTGAGGTGCAGGTTGATATAGACAAGATGCGTCGCCTAGCATTAACAGCCGCGGTGCTTTCTCAGGTGACAATCAGTTACGGTGAGTATCAACAAGCCGTCGGTGTATATGTTACGGCCAAAGAATTAAGCGATATTGAGAAAAAAATGCTGAAAATTTCTGCTGATCGAGAGCGAGCTAATTCGGGCACAGAAATGGATCTTATTCAAAAACGTGCACAAGCCATTGCCGCAGACTTGAGTAAGGACAATGCGCTTGCAAATGCCAAAGCCGCATTATCTAATC
>JAESUK010000112.1 GCA_016763095.1 Alphaproteobacteria bacterium | reverse complement strand
TCAGATAGTTTATAAAACAAACCAAGCTCGCCAAGTGTATCTGCAACATAGATATCTGTTGTCGGGGCTGGTGTTTGTGTCTCTGAGCGCAGTTCAATGGATAGGTTTGAGGCGCTACATTCTCTTAAAATTTCATCTCGGCGTTCTGGGTGACGTGGAACAATAATAGTAAGAAGGTTCGGATGTTTCTTTTTTAATGTGATGTGTGTGGCACAGGCGAGGGACTCTTCACCTTTATGTGTGCTTGCATAGAGCCATAATGGGCGGTCTTTTGTGGCTGTTTGTAGGCTTTTTAATGTGTGTGAATCATAAGGTAGTGGTTGAGCACTATATTTTAAATTATCTGTGACGAGTACGTTAGATGCACCTAGTTGATCAAAGAAGGTTTTATGCTCGTCTGTTTGACACAATATTGTGTCAAAGGTTGATAGTATGGATTGTGCCGTTGCTTTTGCACGGTGCCAATTTCTAAAAGAGGTCTTGGACATCCTTGCATTGATTAAGGCTGCTGGAATTTTGTTTTTCTTTAGAAGTGCCAATGTGTTTGGCCATAGTTCAGATTCCATCCAAAGTGCAATATCTGGTGACCAATGATTCATAAATTTTTGAACCCAGTCAGGGTGGTCTATCGGGGTATATTGGTGTGTAGCATTTGCGGGAAGGCGATCTGCCATTAACTTAGCGGACGTGCGTGTTCCTGTTGTTATCAAGAAAGAGTGGGGCGTTGCGACAGTATCATTAATGCTGTTTATAAGGATTAAGGCTGCCTGCGCTTCTCCTACACTGGCGGCACGAAGCCAGATGAGCTTTCCTTCAGGGCGTGGAATCGCTGTGATCCCAAAGCGTTCTTTTATGCGTTTAGGGTCTTCTTTACCGCTTTTAATACGGCGATTTAGATAGAATTTGAGCGCAGGGGCACTGCGCTCAGATAATACTTTATAAATGTTTTCAATCATAATGGTGCTTATATTACGTTATGGCACACATGTATAGACTGGGAATGTACCAGAAACTTGACACCCTTTGTTACATGAGATGAACGGTCCAAATGTTGGGATCGCGGTACATGTTCCTGTGACACTGTATGGTGCCCAACTGTTCATGTTCAAGTTAGCGGGAGCAAAGGCTCCGGCTGTTGCCAGACTAGTGGTACTTATCCCCGTCGCGTTAGAGAAGAGCGTTCCAGCAAGAGCATGTGTGAAGGGAATACCTGCAACAGATGTACGTGGGTCACTTGTTTGTAATTCACGTAGTGTTTTGAAATATTCAGGTCTGGTGTTACCAAGAGCAACGCCTTCCCATATAGCATCCATAGCATCGCAAACGCTTCCTCCAAATGCAGAACTAATTGCACTGGTTACGAGACCGCCGATGAGGCCACCCCAACACCCACCGATGAGGCCACCAATGGCTCCTCCAATAGGTCCCGCGGCGGCATTTGCTGCCAAAATTGTAAGCATGTTGGTGATGTCACTACTGCTAATAGCCAAGGTTCCGCCACCAAGGGAATAGCCAGCGCTAACCACCATAATTAGTGTGTTTGCGATTGAGTCGAGCATTGTTCCACTCATATTTCCAATTGCGCAACTTCCTGCAAATTGTGGGTTATCTGTAAAAATACTACCGATTAATTGTGCTGCAGCGGCGAATTGTGATCCCAAACAAACCATAGCAGATGTCGGATCTGGTCGTGTGATTAGGGATTGAGCAACTTGCACGTTTCTTTGGCTGACAGCGGTCGCGCGATCTTTCATGGCTTGAAGGATTGGTGGGGCGCATGTTGTCGCGCCGCCTCCTGCATTTGCTGTTGAGTTAAATAATCCTACACTGAGTGTTAATGTAATGATAACTACCAGTGTTCTAATCAGTGAGCGATTATGCTGCATTTAGGATTCCCCTGCTGTTTTTATAAATCTTCGAAACCAAATCTACCTTATATTGTAATAAAAAACTACGATGTAACGCAAACTTTTCTTATTTATTCCTTATTTTACCGAACTTTCCATGTGAGGTAAAGGAAGATAAAATTAATTGATATGCATGGTTTGAGAGTTCTTTTCTCTGTGATTCGGGTGTTATTTCCAGTGGAGAGAGAAAATCTAAATGGATATGAATGTGTTTTTGTTGTGCAAAAGTCCATAAATGAGGCGCTAAGTCCATATCGCCATGCCATGCATATAAATCACGTTGCTTCTGAGTTAGAACAGGTTGTTTGTTGATTCCTTGGATTGTAATGCTGAACGGTTGAAGCGTTATATCTTTTTCACCTTTGGCCAATTCGAATAAGCTGGATTTAAAAGGAAGAACGGATGAGCCATCTGATGATGTTCCTTCAGGAAATAAAATAAGGCTTTTTCCTGCTTCTAACTTATTTTTCAGACTGTCTTTTTCTTTTAGAGCTGATCTCCGGTTTCTATCGATGAAGGCTGTTTGTTGTAATTTTGACAAAAATCCAAAAATTGGCCATGAGGCCACTTCGCGTTTTGCAACAAATGAGGCTTTTAGCACAGATCCTATGACAGGGATATCAATCCATGACATGTGATTCGAAATGTAGAGTGTGGCGTTAGGGGGGGCAATTTCTCCAGATGTTGTTACTGTTACTCTAAAAATTTTACATACACCGTGATGCCATATGTATGGTGTAAGATATGCTGTTTTTCCACGTGAAAAGAGCAGTATTACAAGCTGTATGGAAACCATACAGAATGACCAGATTGCAAAGAGCATTAGTTTTAATATGGCGATAAGTGGTCTCATTTGGGAATATCTACGCTGTTCGTGTGCTGTACTTTGTGAAAAGGTTTAAAATATCGGGTGATACAGTTTTTCCTGTAAGGCGTTCATAATGTTTAATGTAGCGTTCTGATACGAAAGCGGTTGGAAGGACAATACAGACATCGATCGTATTAAACTGATGGTCAATGTAGGCACCTTTTCCAATCATAGAGCCAGCACGGAGATACCCTTTGACAAGGGGCGGTAGCTTTTGAAATGTTTGCTTAACGTTAATCTCTTTGCTTGGCTTTAAATTCATATTTGTGAAAACTTCAGGTAATGCTTCAGGGCGCAGTGCTGGTGGGGCTAGATGATAGTGGTACAAATAGGAAAGCTCGTCGGTTAATGTCTCAGGATCCGTTCCATGTAAGCTCGCGCACCCAAACATTAATCCAATATTATTGTCGAAGACATAGTGTGCAATTCCCTGCCATAGGAGTTGTAAGACATGGCGTGTTCTATATGGTTCGAGTACACAAGATCTTCCCATCTCAAGTAAGTGAGCGCCGGTCTCTTCTAGTTTTTCAACATTAAATTCTTGTGAAGAATAAAATTTATCTGCGCGACCTTGTTGGATAAGCCTATATGTTCCTACGATTCTTTTGTCATCATCAAGGGAAGGATCTATAACGATCAGGTGATCCGAAACGGAGTCGTATTCATCTACATCAAGTTGTGTTTTTAAGGTCTCTGGGGATGGTTGTGCGTTATATTCTTCGTAAAACACCTTGTATCGAAGGTGCTGTGCTGCCTCTATTTCTGATATATCGCGTGCCAAACGGACATGGAGCTCTGTTTCGTCCCCTATGATAATATCAGTATCCATCTTAATCGTTAGCGAACGTAGATATGAACTTCGTTGGTTAGCGCATGTTCACTTTGTGCTGTTGATAGATCTAGTCTGCTTTGTTCTAATCCCATCTGTACCAATGAGCGTAATACGTTCTCGGCGTTGCGACGTGCACGTGTGCTCTCAATGGCTTGGAACGCCGCATTTGTAGATCGCGGTTGTACTGCTACAAGCTCAAAGCGGGCATTCGGATACTGGTTTAATGTTTCATTAAGGGCTGTGTATACAGGTTGTTGGTAGTCAACCGTCGCCTTGTTAAATTTAATTTTCACAAGTGGGCGAGGATTTGCAACTGAAGGTGCTTGTGATGGCACGCTGTAATATGCTTGCTCAAGTGTTCCGCTGGTCGCTACATTTGAAAAAGGTCTGTTGGAAAGGCTCTTATTGTAAAAGTCCCCGTTTGTCACGGCAAGAGAAAGTGTTCTCATGTTGTTTTGCTCAGACGAAAGATATGCCGTTGTTCTTGTGATGTCGTCGCTCACATTGTTCTGAAGGCGGTCGATGATAACAATTGTATTATTAATTCTGTCTTCAAGCTCGGCAAGCCTTACATGATCAGATTCCATTGACCCGTGTAGTTTATATGCGGCACGTGTTTCCTTTAATAGGAATGTTGATATAGACGCTTTGTTTGCTATTTCTAATGCCAAGTTGTTTAGGTCCGCTAAGTTTTGAGAAAGATAATCAAGAGATACTTGAGCATCGGTTAGTTTTCTTACGAGCCTTGGATTTCCAGGTGTTGATCCTGATTGAAGCTGTGTGCTGATTGTTCCTACATCGGCATAGTATTTGGCGGCGATGCCTTGTCCCGTTCTCTCTATATCAATTAGGTGTGTTGATGTTCCTGAAAGGTCAATTTGCAATGAAGAAAGATCATCTCTGATTTTTACAATTTTTTCTGCTGCAATTGTTTTGCCTTGAACTAATAATTTTGAAGGTGCTAATAGATCTTCTGCCCTTATATCAGGGCCAACGAATGGTGTTGAATATACCTTTTCGCGCAGTTCATGCGGAATAGGTTTGTTCGTAATGATTAAGCTTGGGCGATTATGTTGCCCAGATAGGGCTGGTGTCGCTCCAATCATAACCGTCGAAAGGGATGTTAGTGTGGCGAGTAAATAAAATTTCGGAAGTTTCAACATGCGCATTTTCTCTGAAATATACTTTAATACAAAATTGTAATAGCTGTGTGCTTATATCTGACGTTAAGGATGAAATGTCAAACAGAATCAAAATTAATTCATCCTAATTCTACATATTTTTTGGGCTGGGTCAAAGGCCGATCACTAAAAGTTCAATAAAAGATTGATAAAAGTTAAATTTTTTTCTTGCAATGTGTTTTTAGTTTAGGTAATTATGCCTCGTCTCATCAAGAAATTGGTGATTTTTATGCGCCCGTAGCTCAGTTGGATAGAGCGCCTGATTACGGATCAGGAGGTCGGGGGTTCGAATCCTCCCGGGCGCACCATTTACTTTTCAAAACATCGCTGGTTTTAATTCTGTAATTGTTTGGCTCTTGGGGGTAATCTTTGTGACCACGCATTGAATCTGTGAGTTATTTATTTACTTTGGGTGTTTATTCTATTGGGCTATCTAAAAAATAATGCTAGGATTTGATTCATTCTTCTTTTCGTGAAAGCGTTAAGTTGTTTCTTATTAGGTCTTAAATCAGGCCGTAATGTTATAGTTTTTAAAGGTTTTAAGTCTTGAGTGATGTAAAGAGTAGCGATGATTCTTCTCGTGTTGTTGATGTGGCGCCGAGTGCCCCAGATGAACAAGGCTTTAGCTTTGTTGATGCTACAGTGGAGGTTTCTGATTCTGATTCTGACGTTGTGAGCTCTGATGTTCATGACGCTGTGGATACGTCGGGCGGAGAGCTCGAAGAAGTCTATGACTTTGTGGGGGATGGTGAAAAATCCACTTCAACGGATATTGCAGTGCAAAAAAAGGCTGTTCGTAAAGGGCGTTCTGGTCCTCATGCCTCTGGTGGTGATGGTGGACGGATGCGACTGGGCGACCGGTTGGTTAATATGGGGATCATTACAGAGGATCAATTAACCGTTGCCTTACAAGAGAAAGATATCTCTGGGAAAATGTTGGGTGAAGCCTTGGTTGACTTGGCTTTTGTTGATGAGCAAACGTTGACGGTTGTTCTTGCGCAGACCGCTGGTTTTGAGGTTTTTGATCCTAAAAACACTATTTTTGATGGCGATGCTTTGTCCATGTTGACGAAAGAAGATGCCACTAGGCTGAAAATGTTGCCGGTTTCATTGTCTGGTAGTGAGCTTTCTGTTGCATTGGTTGATCCTTATGATGTGCTTAACTTGGATGCATTGCGACGTAAGATTCCGCGTGGTATTTCTCTTAAGCCTCTTGTTACAACTACAAATATCGTTTCTGAGGCCATTGATGCCGCTTATGGGTATGCCAGTAATATTGATGACATTCTGAAAGAGCTTGAGGGGGTGGAAGATGCTGATATGTCTAAGCTCACAGCGAATGAAGTGTATACGCATCCGATTGTTCGGTTGGTTAATGCTCTTCTTTTTGAAGCTGTTAAGCTCGGTGTGTCTGATTTGCATTTTGAACCAGAGGAAAACTTTATTCGTCTGCGGTACCGTTTGGATGGTGTTTTGTATACGGCACAAATCCTTCATAAGAAGCACTGGAATGGGATATCTCAGCGTATTAAAATTATGTCCACGATGAATATTGCAGATAAGCTTGCTCCGCAAGATGGGCGTTTTAACCTTAATGTTGGGGGCCGAGAAGCTGATTTCCGTGTGTCTTCTTTGCCAACGGTTCATGGTGAAAACACAGTTCTTCGTGTTTTGGATAAGACGGCAAGTATTATGCCTCTTGAAGGACTCGGATTTAGTGAAGAGAATTTGAAAAAAATTCATAAAGCTCAAACTAAGCCAGAAGGTATTATTATTGTTACGGGGCCTACGGGGAGTGGGAAGAGTACATCTCTTTATTCTATGTTGAATACGATTAATGATGTTGCCGTGAATATCCAAACACTAGAAGACCCTGTTGAATACTCGTTGCCTATGATCAGGCAAACGAATGTTCGCGAAGGTATCCTTGATTTTGGAGATGGAATTAAAGCGTTGTTGCGTCAAGACCCAGATATCATTTTTATCGGAGAGGTACGTGATAAAACTACGGCAGAAATGGCATTGAAGGCGGCTATGACTGGTCACCAAGTTTATACAACGCTTCATACAAACGACTCCTTTGGGGCTATCCCTCGAATGTTAGATTTGGGCCTTAAACCTGGTATGATTGCTGGGGCTATTACTGCTATTTTTGCGCAGCGTTTGACGCGACGTTTGTGTGGTACTTGTAAGATTGAACATGTTGCGACTCCAGAAGAGTGCGAATTGCTAAAAATTGATCCTGATGACGGGATTAAGATATTTGGCGCGAATGAAGAAGGATGCCCTGCTTGTAGTTTGGGCGGGTATAAGGGGCGTGTCGCGGTTGTTGAGATATTAATGTTTGATGAAGACTTAAATGATATTGTTTCTAGTAGCGGTTCTAAGGCGGATTTAAAGAATCAGGCCAAAGAAAACGGGTTTAAAAATATGGCCTATGATGCTCGCCTCAAGGTTCTTGATGGGGTTAGTAGTCTAGAGGCAATTTCAAAGGTTGTTAGCTTATAAAGTGTTTGAGGAATAAAAATAAATGGCAATGAATCAATATAGATACCGCGCAATCAATGCCAAAGGTCGTCAAATTAAAGGGATGATCTCTGCTGTGAATGAGGCTAATTTGCACCAACAATTACAAACTGTTGGGCTTGAGTTAATTCAGTGTTCTGAAGTTAAGCAAAAAGGCACTCCTCTTATGGGAGGAAGGGGGATTAAAGTTCGTGACTTAATCCAATTGTTTATGCATTTAGAGCAGTTGCAAAGTGCTGGTGTGCCACTGTTAGATTCTTTGGCTGATATTCGTGACACAACAGATAGTGATAAGTTGAGGGATATATTATCTGAAATTTATCGAGAGGTGTCAGAAGGCGGATCTCTTTCTGAGGCGTTTGCTCAACACCCTAAAACGTTTACAAATCTGTATGTATCCCTGGTTAAGGCGGGTGAGGATACTGGGGATTTGGGGTCTGCTTTTATGCAGCTTATTAAATATCTTAAATGGGTGGATGAACTTCAAACTAAAGTACGTAAAGCCACGCGTTACCCTATGATTCTCCTTGTTGTTGTTATCTTGACAGTTGTTGTGATGATGGGACTTGTTGTTCCTCAGATTGTTGGGTTTATTAAAAACCTTGATATGGATATACCTTTTTATACGACGGCTCTTATCTCCTCCTCCGAGTTCTTTCAAGAGTGGTGGTGGGCTGTTTTGATTACTCCCGTTATATTGCTTATCATATATAAGGTTCTGAGGAGAAGTTCTGAAGAGTTTAATTATCGCATGGATGTTATTTTTCTGAATTCTCCAATTGCAGGAAATCTTATTCGTAAGATTAGTATTGCGCGATATGCTCAGACCTTCGGCTCTTTGTTTGCCAGTGGGATTGATATTTTAGGGTGCTTGGCTTCTGCAAAGAAAACAGTCACCAATATGGCTTTGATTGAGGCGTTGGATTTGGTGGAAGAAAAAGTTAAGTCTGGGAGTCCTTTATCGGAAGCCTTTAATGCCTCCGGTGAGTTCCCTAGTCTGGTTATTCGTATGATTAAAATTGGTGAGGAATCAGGTAATCTTACGCCCGTTTTGGAACAGGTGTCCGAGTTTTATACAAAAGATGTTGATGAAGCGGTTGATGGATTGGTCACTATGATCGAGCCTGCCTTGACAGGTATTATGGGGGGGTTGATTATGTGGATTGCTGTTGCTGTGTTTGGCCCCATTTATTCAAGTTTCGAAAATATAGATATGTAGTTTAATATCTGGTAGCGTTCTAATGTTGTATTTTAAAAGAGAGTTTTTTTAATGTTTTCTTCGTCTCAAAAAGGTGTGCTTTATTTAACCGATGATGCTTTGTATGTCTATAAAGTGTCAGGACGTACAGTCCTGTTGAAGGATATGTTTGATTGGGAGCAAGAAGATCTTCTTGCGTCTCTGACAAAAATTCTTAAGAAGAGGTTTACATCAGTCATTATACTTAATGATACGGTTGATCAGCATTACAGAAAAGAACGTATCCCTAAAGTAGGCGCGTTGGATGCGTCTAGCGTTATCAAGAGACGTCTGGCTATGGCATTTCCAGAGTTTCCAATTCGTTCGTTTCAAAAAATATCCGATGATTCTGATGGAAAAAAGGGAGGGCGTGTTATGGGGCATTTCCTTTTCTGTGCGTGTCCAGATAATAGTAATATTCGTATTGTTACGAGTGCTATTCGTGATTCTGGTGTTAGCTTTAAGGGGGTTGCTCTTCTTCCTATGGAATCGGTGGGGCTTGTTACTGCGCTTGTTCAGGAAATTACCCGTAAACAATCAGGCTTTATGAGTAAAAAGAAAAAGAAGGATGACGATACTGGGTGGTCTATTTTAATGGGACAAAATGCAAGTGGAGGTCTTCGTCAAATTGTTGTGAAAAATGGACAGCTTGCGTTAACGCGGATATCGCCAATTGTTGAGACGGACGCTGATATGGCTCTTTGGTGCGATGAGGTGCGCCGTGAGCTTGATTCTACAATGGGATATTTATCACGCTTTGGGTACAAGGATACGGATTCTCTGAATATTGTTATCATAGGGAATGAAAAATCGTCGCCTATATTTGACGAAATTATGGAAGTTGATGCTGATATTCACGTGATCTCTTTGGATAGTGCAATGAAAATGGTTGGTGTATCTGCTTCAAGTAATGAGCTTGAACATATAGCAAATGTGCTGCATGTGGGGTGGGTCGCAAAGAAATCGTCTCTCTCCTCCCCTATGAAATCTGGTCTGATTAATTCGATTATACAGCCGAGAGCTACGGCGACTGCCGTTGCAGCAATTCTTGTCCTTGGGCTTGTGGGGAGTATGTACTATTCTGCAAATTCTATCGTGGAGCTTAATTCCTCCTTGGAGAATCTGAAGGTTGCTCAGGCACGACAGAAACAAGTTAATCTTGTTTATGATAAAGAGATTGAGAGAAAAGAGGCTTTAGGAATTAATATTAAGCTGATCCAGAGTAGTTTTGATGTTCATAGTGAGATTGCAGGGAATCTTTTGGACCCTTTGGATACGATTGAAAGAATTGGGCGCGCCATGAAAGGAACCTTGAGGCTAGATAGTATTTCTATGGTGCAGAGTGAGGTTGCGCCTGATGCGTATGGTTATGTTGCTCCCCGTCCTCAAGGTGAGGATAGTGTTGTTCCTAGCGAAACAATCTTGGAATTTAGTTTTCCTGGTACCATAGATATTGTGCAAGGAAACAATCAGGTTATCGCATTTAGTAAACGTTTGGAGAAAGAATTCGACGGAGCAAAAGTTGTTGTGACGAGAATATTGAAGGATGTATCTTATCGAGGGGAGTTGCAAAGTGAAGTCGGCGTAACCGCTCAAGAAAAAATTACTGCTGATCTTGATGCAGAGATTGTTATCAAGCAAGGAGGTGGATAATGCTTAAAAATATAGGGCTATCTCGTGCTATTTTTATTTCCATTGTTTTTGGGATTAACTTGTTTCTTCTTGCTGGAACATACCTTTATGTTATGCCGGAGCAAGTTTTGAAGTCAGGAGAGCTAACGGCATCTAAGGCGACGGTACAGTCAAAATATAATGAAATTGTTCAGCTTCGGGACGATTTTTCTCTTTTAAAAGAGCGGTTGAAGGAGTTTTCAGCGCTTGAATTGTCTGGATTTTTTGAAAATCAAAATAGGCTTGTTGCAAAGAAGAAGATTAATGCGTTCGGACTTAAAACGGAGCTTTTGAAAGTCTCTATGGATATGGAAGCAGGGATGATCGTTGATAACTATAAAGCTAATCAGGCGGCGCATGTTGTGCTGAGAAGCCCATTTGAAGTAAAAATTGATGCACAAGATGATCTTGATGTGATCTATTTTTTAAAGCTTATGCAGGAGCAGTTTTCGGGGGTCGTTGAATTCAAATCTATAAATATTAAACGCGTAAAAAACTTGGATGCTCCGTTGCTTCGTTTAATTGGTGGTGGAACGCCCTCAACCTTGGTTCAGGCCAATGTTCAAATGAATTGGGTAACAATGCCAAGTAAGGAGGATATTCAGTAATGTTAGTTTTTTTTAAGAATGTTTTCAAAATATCGTTGTTAACATGTTTGTCTTATACGTTGCTCTCTTCTTTTGGCCTAAGTGCTTTTTCACAGCCTTCTGATGGTGATGGTGAAGCGCTCGTGACTGTAGGGGAGCGTTCTGTTGAAGAAGAAATCATGGATTCTGTGCGTAAGGAGATGCTCTTGGCATACCAAAGTGATATTGTCCTTCGTCCAAGTATTCCATCCCTTTTGTTTTTACCAGGGGAGCACGGGATGCTACAGGCTGCAAAGGCTAGCTTTTTAACTCGTACGCCAACAAATGCGGAACTATCAGCATCATCTGATGGTGATAATGGTGTAACGGCGGTAAGAGAAATATCGCTTGGCGGGATTTTATATACAGGTGATGCGCATTGGGTCGTGTGGATTAATAATCAACGTGTTACGCCGGATGCTTTGTTGACTGAGATTATAGATGTTGCTGTTTTTAAAGAATATATTGATATAAAATGGTTTGATCGTCAGACTAACCGTATTTACCCTATACGCTTACGACCAAATCAAAAGTTTAACTTAGATGCGAGAATGTTCCTCCCAGGCTAGTTGTCCATGAGTGCATATAAATAAGGTTTGTTATGACATCGGTTCTTCCTCTATCTCTTAAAAATGTGTCTATTGGTTACGATGGGCATTCTGTTGCCAATGATGTTTCTTTTGATGTTAAGTCTGGAGAAGTTTTTGGATTTATTGGCTTAAATGGAGAGGGGAAGACGACTCTTATTAAGACACTTTTGGGGCTCAGGGATGCTTTAAATGGTGATATATCAGTGTTTCGCTATCCATCAGGTTCACGTGATGCAAAAAAGAATGTTGCCTATTTACCTGAAAAATTTATGCCTGCGTGGTTTATGAATGGGAATGAATTTGTTCGTTTTTCCGCTTCGTTGTATGGAAAAACTGTTAAAAATGAAGAGATAGAGGCTATGGCACGCGCGTTATCTCTTGATGAAGCTTTTTTATCAAAGCGTGTGCAGACCTATTCCAAAGGGATGGGGCAAAAATTAGGGTTGATTGCAACAATATTGACGGGGGCTTCTTTGCTGGTTTTGGATGAGCCTATGAGTGGGCTAGATCCCTTGGCGAGAACGAGAGTAAAAAAGGTTTTGCAGGAGTGTAATAAAAATGGGCAAACCGTTTTTCTAAGTAGCCATATTTTGTCTGATTTAGATGAGCTTTGTGATACAATAGCGGTTCTTGATTCTGGAGAAGTTAAATATCTTGGGGCTCCTGCACAGTTGAAAAAAGATATGAAGTCAGAATCGTTAGAGAAGGCTTTTTTGTCGGTTATTGGTCGTGATTAAAAAAATGTCGGCTATAGGTTAATTTATTTTTAAGTAAGGAATACGGAATGTCAGATAAAAAAAATGAAGATTTAACGTTAGATGCAACAGATGATGTTGTCGATTTCGATGTTGTCGACGTTGTTGAAGGTGACGTTGATCTATCGCTTAAAAATGAAGAAACGTCTGATCCTGTAGGCTCTCAGCCAAAAGATATTCCTGTCGTTGAGGATGGAGTCATAGAGACAAAAGATGAAGCACTCGTTTCTGGCGTAGATTCTTTGGATGATGCTGTAGGGGTAGGTGGTTTAGATATGGAAGAGGATATTGTTGAGGCTGTTGTTGATGTTGAAACGGATTCCTTTGATTCATCTGATGATGATTTTGATGATTTTGATGACCTTGGCGATGAATTGGCTGCGGTGAGTGTTGCGAGTAAGAGCGCTTCAAAATCAGGTGGTAACATAAAAGTGGTTCTCGGGGGACTTGCTGTTTTATGCTTGGCTGGAGCTGGAGGCTATTATGCGTTATCTGGGAATCCCCAATCTGCTGTGCCTCAGGTTATTCCTCAGCCACAAGTTGTTGTGAATACATCCGTTACTGCGGATGTTGATGCCACTGTTTCTTCTGTCGTTGATGATGCGCCATTGTTCGCAGGTGATGTTGACACGATGTTTGAAGATCTTCCTCAACCAGATGTATTGGCCGTTGTTGATGATACAGTGGAAAATGTCCTTGTTATTGACGCCGCTCCAGAGGTTTCTGATGCAAATGATGTGCTCGTTATTGATGCTGCGCCAGTGCTTATGGATGATGGTGTTCTTGCTGAGGATGTTTCCTCTGATGATATGCCGATGGATGCTGTTGTCGCTAATACACCGATGGATGACATTCTACCTGTAAATGAACCTGTCGATGACGTTGTTGTTGCGAGCTCTGCTGATGCACCCGTTGCTATAGAGCCTACTGTTGCTCAGATTGTTCCTGTGGTAGAGCCTATCGTTGAGCTTCAACAACAAGTACCTCAAAATATTGATCCGGCAAAAAAACCGGATGTTTATTTTGACTCTATTGCTCAAATTGAACAGCAAGAAAATACGTTGCAGGAAGGTGGTCCAAGCGTATTGAATCCTTCTCTGGAGCCTGCTTCTAAGTATTTAATCGTTACGGATATGAAGCCTAAGGATTCTATAGAATCTCAAATTATGCAGGCTAAAAGGGCATTGAAGCTTGGGCGCTATGATGCGGCATTTGATTACTATGATCGCTTATACCGTAGAAGTCCTCGTGATGAGGCTATTTTGATGGGGCGCGCTGTTTCTCTTCAAAAGTTGGGGCGGGAAAATGCTGCGATTAGTGCTTATGAAGAACTGTTAGAGCGTCATCCTAAAAATGCGGATGCTTTAGTTAATATGCTCGGGCTTGTTAAGGGGCAATACCCTGCTGTGGCATTACAGAAGTTACTCTCTATTCGTAATTCTAACCCACGGAATGCGGGTGTTGCCGCTCAAATTGGACTTACTTATGCTTCTATGAATAATAATCTGGATGCGAGACGATATCTTAATATTGCAATGGGCTTGGAGCCAAATAATGCTCTTCACTCATATAATGCTGCTATTGTTTTTGATCGTGAAGGCAATAGAGCAAAAGCTGTTGAATATTATGAGCAAGCGTTGCGTATTGATGCCGTTCATGGCGGAGGACGTTCTGTGAATAGAGATGCTATCTATGATAGGCTATCAAAAATCAGATAATATTCGTTGCTTGGAGATGAATTTTTAGTGTTTGTATTTCTGTCTATATTGGGGTTTTTCTGGGGCGCTGTTCTCGGGAGCTTTGCAAACGCAATCATCTATAGGATTCCTAATAAGCTATCTTTTGTGCGCACTCCAGAAGGCGCTCCTGTCCGATCTATTTGCCCGCATTGTAAGCATGTATTGTCTGTCTTTGATTTGTTTCCAATTATTTCGTGGTTATTTCTTTTTGGGAGATGTCGTTATTGTAATGTGCCGATTGGCACGAGCTATGTCGTCGTCGAGTTGTTCACAGCCTTTATGGGGGCTGGGATTGCTGTTTTATTTGGTTTCGATGCTCTCGGTATTTATCTCTTTTGTGTCCTGCCGTTTTTCATGAGCTTTATTGTGATTTTTCTTAGGCATAGAAAGGTTTATATGCTAAAATTTTTGAGTCTAATTATGGTGGGTATTTCGATTGTTGCATTCTTTGTTTCAACTTTTTACTCGCTTGCCATTTGAATTTATAATTTACAGGAGATCTTTCCTTGGATATTACCCAGCTTCTTGCCTTTGTGATGCAGAATAAAGCATCTGATTTACATCTTAGCGCTACAAATCCTCCGATCGTTAGGGTTAATGGTTTGCTGAAAAAAGTTAAAGCAGATGCTTTGACGAATGATGATATAAGAACGATGCTATACTCAGTTATGACGGATGATCAGCGTGCGGAGTATGAAAAAGAATTTGAGATTGATTTCGCTATTTCGTTTGGAGAAAAGGCACGTTTTCGTGTGAATGCGTTTAATACAAGAAATGGTGCCGCGGCTGTTTTCAGAACAATTCCGTCGGCTATTCCAACAATGGATGAGTTGGATTTACCCCTTGTTATGCGACGTTTTGCTGATTTGGAAAAGGGGCTTGTCCTCGTTACTGGACCTACTGGCTCTGGAAAATCAACAAGTTTGGCGGCATTGATTGACCATATTAATGAAACACAACAACGTCATATTCTGACGATTGAAGACCCTGTTGAGTTCTTTCATAAGTCAAAGAAAAGCTTGGTTAATCACAGAGAGCTATCCATGGATACGCACTCGTTTGCACGCGCGTTGAAAAGCGCACTTCGTGAAGACCCTGATGTTATTCTTGTTGGGGAGATGCGGGATTATGAAACAATTTCTTTGGCATTGACTGCTGCGGAAACAGGCCACTTAGTTTTTGGTACATTGCACTCAAGTTCTGCTGCTAAAACGATCGATAGAATTATTGATGTGTTCCCAGGAAGTGACAAAGATATGATTCGTTCTATGTTGGCTAGTTCGTTGCAAGGGGTTGTCGCGCAGACGCTTCTTCGTCGCGCGGACGGTAGTGGGCGTGTCGGAGCGTATGAGGTCCTTGTCGGGACCGGTGCGGTGCGAAATCTTATTCGTGAGAATCAAATTCCACAAATGTTTTCCATGATGCAGACGGGGTCTCGTTATGGGATGATTACGATGGAGGATGCTGTGAACGATCTTCTTGAGTCGGGTATTATTGATGAGGAGGAGGCGCGGCGTGTTACTGCTGATATGAGTGATTCAGGAGAGCATGAGGAGGATGAAGTCGATTCGTCTCTGGGCGGTGGAAAAATGAATGATGAGGAGCGCGATAGTGGTTCTACGGATTCTGCTCAGGGAGTATCGTTTTGACCGCGCCAGTAATTTTAGATTATTTAGACCAGATGAATGTTACTCTTGCGTCTGATTTGTATCTAACGCAAGCGTCTGCTCCTATTTTGCGGGTTGATAATAAGCTGATGCCAATTGGGGATCAAAAACTTACGGCAGAAAACTTGCAGGAAATAATCGCGAGTTTTTTAACCGCGCGTCAAATGCGTGATTTTGAATCTCATAAGGAATTAAACACATCGTTGGATGCTGGAGAACATGGGCGCTTCCGGATCAATGTTATGCGACAGAGGCAGTCACCAGCTGTTGTGATTCGCCGTATTGTCTCAAAAATCCCAACATTTGAGGATTTGAGTCTACCAGATTCTTTGAAGAAGTTGGCAATGCTGAAGCGTGGGTTGGTTCTGGTAACTGGGATGACCGGGTCAGGTAAGTCGACGAGCTTGGCGGCTATGCTTGATTATCGGAACAGGAAGTCTCAGGGGCATATTATTACGATTGAAGATCCTATTGAGTATTACCATGAGCACCAATCCTCGATTATTACGCAACGGGAGGTCGGTGTTGATACGGAGAGCTACTCTGTTGCATTAAAAAATGCACTTCGTCAGCGCCCTGATGTAATTTTGGTCGGTGAGGTGCGTGACCGCGAGGTTATGGAGCAAACGGTAATGGCAGCGGAGACAGGGCATTTGTGCCTTTCTACTATCCATACTAATAATGCGTATCAGGCAATTGACCGTGTTATTAACTTTTTCCCCGAAGATATGCATGACCAGATTCGTCTAAATTTGGCGATGAATCTTCGTGCAATTGTCTCGCAACGTTTGCTACCTTCTTTGCAGGGTGGGTTGGTTCCTGCATTGGAGATTATGCTCAATCAGGGGTCGGTGAGGGATTTGATCCGAGAAGGGTCGATTGTGAAAATCCGTGATGTTATGGAGCAGAATGTTTCTGCTGGCATGGTTACGTTTGATCGGTCTTTGTTGGATCTTTATATGCAGGGCAAGATCTCAGAAGAAGTGGCTCTTGCAAACTCGGATATTCCAGGGGATATGAAGATTAAATTGCAGAAAATCAAGCTCGGTGCCTCGGAGTCATCTGGGTTGGATTCGTTTGATACTTCTGAGATATACATTTCTGATTGAATGGTGCGCCTCTTGCGCTCTCTTCAATATGCATGCATTATATAAAGTATGATTCGTTCTGAATCTTTTTATGTCTTTAGGTCCCGAATTTTAAATCAAAAGAGGTTTTTCGTATTATGGCTTTTTACTCTATATTATCTAGTAGGGCGCTTCGTTCTTGTGTCTCATCTATCGCTTTAGGTGCAGTGTTACTCTCGTCTGGTTGCGATATGGCCACTAATTATACTAAAATTGATAGAACTTCGGATATGGAACGTCAGGACTTTCGGGATGGCTTGTCGCCGCGTGATATTGACTTTGAAACCTTCGCGGATGATGCTGGCGGGATACCCTCTCTTGAATCTTATATCGCTCCTATCTCAGATAATTTACGTCCTATGCCGTTGGTTTCACTTGCTGTTAACCAAACAGTGCCTCTTAAAAATGTTTTGTATGAGCTTGCCGAGCAGGCTGACTACGATGTTGAACTAGACCCACGTATTACGGGATCAATTATTTTTACGGCACGTAATCGTCCGTTTGATATGGTGATTGAGCGTATTTCTGAAATAGCGGGGCTTCGCTATAGTTTTGACGATGATATTTTACGTGTTCAATTGGATACACCGTATACGGAGACGTACCAACTAAATTATTTGGCTGTTGTTCGAACTGCGACAAGCAGTGTGTCAAATAGTGTCTCTGTTGTGACTGGTGATGGGGCGGATGCTGGGTCTTCTTTTTCTATTACAAGTGAAGCAGAATCCGACTTTTGGCAAGATTTGGATGAGAACCTTGATCAAATATTACAATCTAATGTTGGAAACGGTTCTTTAAGAACGGATACAGATCCAACGTTGACTGTTGTTTCTGCAAATCCAGCAGCGCCTGTTGTTGCGGTGCAACCTGTTGATGGTTCCGCTCTTGGTGAAGGAAGCCCTGTTCCGACACCAGGGCAAGATCAAACTGCTCCACCAGTTGTACAGCCCCCAACGGTTACATTACAAGTTGGTGCGTTGCCTACAAGTACGGCATCGTCTGGCTCGAATGATCCGAATGAGGTTAGTTTTGAGCCCGCATTTTCTCTGAATAAACAGGCTGGATTGATTTCTGTGTATGCGAATGAACGCATTCACAATGAGGTCGACAAATACCTTGAAAAACTGGAAGCGACCATGATGGCTCAGGTTCTTGTTGAAGTTAAGGTTCTTGAGGTTACGTTGAGTGATGAGTATTCCACTGGAATTAACTGGAATGACGTTAGTTTGTTCTCTGGAAACATATCAACAGGATTTTCTGCTATCGTTGGTGGCGGGGGACGGGCTGCGTTGACTCCAACAGATGCTGCAAATAACTTCTTTGTGAATTATACCTCGGGTGACATTTCAGCAGTCGTTGAAGCCATCTCTCGCTTTGGAACGGTTAAGGCGTTGGCTAGCCCTCGTTTGACGGTTTTGAATAATCAACCTGCTGCATTGAATGTTGCTCAGAATACGGTTTATTTTGATGTTACTGTGGAGACCTCTATTGATACAAATGGTAATCCATTGTCGACGTTTGATTCTGAAGTTAGGACTGTCCCAGAAGGGGTTTTGATCAATGTCACCCCAACAATTAATATGGAGAATAGGTCGATTACAATGCAAGTGAGGCCAACTGTTACACGGATTATTAATCGTGTTCCAGACCCAGCTGTTGAAATTGAAGCGGCACGTGTTGGTGTTAATGTTTCTTCCGATGTTCCTGAGTTAAATGTTCAGGAAATAGATTCTGTTCTTAAAATGAATTCGGGTGAAGTTGTCGTTTTAGGAGGGCTTTTGCAAGACCAAGTTAATTCGTCGCAAGAAGGGGTTCCGGTCTTGAATGAAATCCCTATTTTGGGCGCATTGTTCCGTTCGCAATCTGATGAAATTACGAAAACAGAATTGGTTATCTTCTTGAAGGCTACAATCTTAGATAGTGGGCGTGATTCTATTCATCAAACTGACCGTGAGTTGTACAAAACATTTGCAAATGATCGACGTCCATTTAAGATGTAATAAATTTGTTTATTACAGGCCTAATTAGATTATGAATTATTCTATTGTTAAATATATACTTTCAGCGGCAATGAGAGACAAACTTGTTTTGTCTCTTGTCGTCTCATCTGTCTTGGTTGTATCACTATCCTTCTTTTTAGGCTCTGCTGCTATTATTGAGCAAGATCAGTTTGCCCTTGTTTATATGGCAGGAACTTTACGCTTATTATTAGTGTTTGGTTTGTGTTTGTTCGTTACTTTTTTTATACGCCGCTCCTTTGATAATAAAGATATTGAATACATGCTATCGAGACCTTTAGGACGAAAATGCTTTATTGTCTCCTATGTCTTTGGTCTGATCTTACTATCGTTATTTTTTGCGGTGCTTGCGGGGCTTATTGTAACAATGGTGGGCGGGGCTTACTTTGGAAGTGCCTATATTCTCTGGTCTTATAGCTTATTTATTGAACTTGTTGTTATGTCAGTGGCTGCAATGTTTTTTGCCATGGCATTATCAAGTCCAGTATCGGCCGTTTTGGTTACATTCGCATTTTATATATTGTCTCGTTTGATTGGTGAACTATTGGGCATTGCTTCAGATTTTTATGATGGTGCTTCTTTTGAGCTTATGTCGAATGCGATTAAAGCTGTGTCGACAATTGTGCCCCGATTTGATTTGTTAACGCAATCCTCTTGGTTGTTATATGGTAGCAGTGGGGATGTGGGATATGCATTGATCACGACCCAAGGTGTAATGTTTGTGACCATCTTGTCTGGCGCAGCCATGATTGACCTGGTTAGACGACAATTCTAGCGCGTGGTAGGAGTTTTTTATGGCAGATCCATTTTTTAGAAAAAAGCAAAAAACATTATACCTAGTGTTTTTTTCTGCCTTAGTTGTCCAAGTTCTGTTCTCATCTTTTATTCGCCCTTTGCGCCCTTTGTATGAAAGTGTGCCCCCTGTTCCTACACTAAGGTCAGCAACGATTCAATTTTTGGGTGATAGAGAATTTGCATATAGACATATAGGCATTATGATTCAAAATTTTGGAGATACTGGGGGAGAGCATACGCCGTTAGGTAACTATGATTTTGAGAAGCTAACGAAGTGGTTTTTGTTAGAGAATGAGCTGGATGAAAAGTCTGATTATATGCCGTTTTTAGCCGCATATGTCTTTGGTGGATCTCAAGATGTGTCTAAGTTACCTCCGGTGATTGATTACCTTGAATATGTTGGTAATAGTAATGAGGCTGAAAAGTGGCGATGGATGGTTCAAGCTATGTATTTAGCAAGGTTTAAGATGCATGATAATGAACGTGGGCTTGATCTTGCATATAAGCTGTCTGCGTTGTATCGCCCAGGGCTTCCTGGATGGGTGAAGCAAATGCCATCCTTTATTAAACTTGATATGGGAGAAAAGGAAGCTGCATATACTTTTATGGTAGAAGTGCTCAAAGAGAGCGCTGAAGATATGCATCCGAACGAGGTTAATTTTATGATTGATTATATTTGTAACCGCGTTCTTGATAAGCAAGAGGCTTTGAAAGATCCCCTTTGCATAGAATCTGATTAACGCTTCTCAAGCTTATTTTTTTCATATAGCCTCAAGAATATGAACACACTTCTTTTTACACCCGTTCAATTGGTTTCTATCTTGGGGATGGCGCAGGCTCTATACGCGCTTGTTTATATGGCTTTTCGTGCTGGACGC
>JAESUK010000111.1 GCA_016763095.1 Alphaproteobacteria bacterium | reverse complement strand
TGATATCGCGTCAAGCTCAGGGAATGAGAGCATAAAAGATAAGGTACAGGAGAGATTTAAAGACACTACAGGTGCATTCAAAGAAAAATGGGATCACTTTAGGGGAAACACCACAGACAGCCCTCAAGAGCCGTCTAATCCTGATGCGAACAAGCCGAGATCAACAATGTCTTCTGGGTTTAATAAATCTAGCTTTGAGGGGAGAAGTCAGAGTGATATGAACGATGCACCCAAGGCTCAGGGGGAGAAGCCGAAGCCTTCTTGATTGGCTTGATAAAACTGATACATTAACATGTTGAATTGAGTTATTAGATTACATGTTTTGTAAATTGTTCCCAAAATGGGAAATAAAGCTTGTTCCCAAAATGGGAAACATGTATAGTGGAAATAAGTAAGGGATGTTTTATGAGAATAATATCACGTAAGTGTTTGAAAGACTTCTGGGATATAAATCCAGACAGCGAAGAACACTTAAAGGCATGGTATCAAATTGCGAAAGAGGCGGACTGGAAAACCCCACAAGAAGTGAAGGAGCAGTACAGAAATGCTTCAATTTTACGAGATGGGCGTGTTGTTTTTAACATTCGGGGAAACAAATATAGATTGATAGTCTGGATCAATTATGAATTTTTTACGATATATATTCGTTTTGTAGGAACACATGAACAATACGATGATACAGATGTACAAACCATATAGGAGATAAGGCTATGAGTATTAAACCGATTAAAACAGAAACAGATTATGAAGAGGCTCTAGCGCGTATAGAAGGGCTCTTTTCTGCCAAACCTAATACAGATGAAGGTGACCAGCTTGATATTCTTATTACACTTGTGTCTGCGTATGAGGATATCCATTATAAAATTGATACTCCAGATCCTATTGAAGCAATCAAACACATCATGGAAGCCAAAGGACTTAAGAATAAAGACCTTGTCGATTCTATGGGTACAAAAAGTAGAGTATCGGAAGTGATGAATAAAAAACGACGACTCAGTTTATCTATGATTAGAAACTTGCATCAGAGTTTGAAAATACCAGCAAAGATACTCGTTAACGAGTATGAGTTAAGCGGAAAAGTTCACGGATAAAAAGATGCCCCGCACAAGAATAATCCTGTGCGGGGCAGAAACTTTTCAGTGTAGACGAATCTACACATTATCATAACAACGTATCCGACATGGTTATAGTATAAAGCTTATGGAAGAGATTGACGCGTTTCTTGGAATGAGTCAAGGTCATTTAGAGTTAAATATTATAAAATGGTGGGACATCATGAGCTACAATTTAGGCATTGATATAGGGATAGCATCTGTAGGTTTTGCAGGGGTAGATTTAGAACAAAAAACTGTTGATTTTCGTGGCGTTCATATTTTTGAAGCCGCAGAAAATCCCAAAGACGGATCGTCATTAGCAACCCCTCGACGTGAGAAAAGAGGCATGCGCCGTGTCATTCACCGTCGTGCGGTTAGAAAGAGAGAAATCCGCCGCCTTTTGTCAAACCATGGATTTCAAAATGTCGGGAGCATTGATGCCCTCTCTCAGAAAGGTCAACCTGTCCTCCTCTCTGTCTGGGATTTAAGAAAAGAGGCGTTAGAGCGCAAGTTAACAGATGGGGAATTTTCTCGTGTACTTTTTCACATCGCAAAACGGCGTGGGTTTCAGTCAAACCGAAAAGGTGCTGAAGCTAATGACACCGAAGGTAAGAAAGCATTAAGCGGAGCAAAGGATTTGCAAGAAGCCATGATGCGTGCGAGTGCCACAACTGTTGGTGCGTATCTGGCAACATTACCTAAAAAGCGCAATGGGGACGGTAGTTATGAGAGGTTTGTGACGCGTGATCTTTTACGTGAAGAGGTGAAATTTATATTTACGGCGCAAAAAAAGTTTGAAAATGATAAGGCAACAGACAATCTTTTATTCGCGTATGCAGGAAATGGTAAGTCTCAGGATAGGAATACTCTTGCTGGTGATGGTGTGGCGTTCTATCAACGACCTCTCCAGTCATCAGAACATCTTGTTGGGTGGTGTAGTTTTGAAGAGGAAGAAAAACGCGCCCCTAGATGTTCATATAGCGCTGAGTTGTTCGTTTTGTGGAGTAAAATCAATAATCTACGGATTAAGGATATCAGTGGTACTGAAAAAGTGCTTACGCAAGATGATAAGAATAAGCTTATCGATCTTGCTCATAAAAATAAAGGTGGTGTGACATATAAGCAGATACGAAAAGTGTTGAATCTATCTAATGAACAGCGGTTTAACATAGGTTATCGCAAGATAAAGGATGATGATAATAGTTGGGAGAGTATCCGTGACACAGCGGAAAAGGCATATTTTACAAAACTGTCTGGATATCACGCGTTAAAAGACGCGTTGGAGACGGGAAGTGCTGTTGATTGGCAACATTGGCTGAATGCTCGCCGAGATGATCTTGATGATATTGCTCGTGTACTTTCTTTTTATGAGGATAAAAAAGAAGTTGATAAAATGCTTTCTGTTCATGGTCTAAGCGAAACACAGAAGGATAATCTTTGTAAGATTACGAGTTTTTCAAAATCGGTTGATTTATCACTAATGGCAATTGGTAAAATCCTACCTTATATGCAGCAAGGGCTAGTTTATAGCGATGCATGCCAAGAGGCTGGATATTCTCATAGTACCCGAGAAAATAAAGGTTTGAGCCTTATTCCGCCATTTGAAGATGTTCGTAATCCAGTGGTTAACCGTGCACTTGCGCAAACACGCAAAGTTATCAATGCCTGTATTAGGAGACACGGAATGCCTGATAGTATCGTTGTAGAGTTAGCGCGTGAAGTGGGCAAAAACTTTAAAGACCGTAAGAATACTGAACGAGATCAAAAGAAAAATGAGGCATATCGTAATGAAGCACGCCAACATATTGCCGAGATTCTTGGTAAGATAGAAGATAATGTGTCTGGTGGTGATATTTTGAAATATCGCCTTTGGAAAGAGCAAGATGGTTTTTGTCCTTATGCAGGCGTGTATATCGCCCCTGAGCAGTTACGCGATAGCGTTGCAACGCAAATAGATCATATTATTCCCTATAGTCGTTCGTGGAATGATTCCTATATGAATAAAGTATTGTGCTTGACCTCAGAAAACCAAAACAAAGGAAACGAAACTCCTGCTGAGTATTTTCAACGTACAGGGAAAAAACTGAGTTCGTTGGTTGCGTTTGCACGACAGCTTTCTCCTAAAAAAGCAGAGAATTTACTGATTGAAAACTTTGATGAAGATAAGGCGGGGGAATGGAAGTCCCGTGCCCTCAACGATACTCGCTATATGGCGAAATTACTTAAAAACCATTTGCAAGAGAGTTTATCTCTAAAAAAAGGCATTCAAGCACGTAATGGGTCGTTAACGGCTCATTTGCGCGGTATATGGGGTTTTGCGAAGAAAAACAGAGACAATGATCGTCATCATGCACTGGACGCAATTGTATTAGCATGTTCAACACAATCTATGGTGAAGAGTGTTTCCGAACATCAAAGACATGGGAAAGAACATAAATATTTTCCAACGCCATGGGAGAATTTTCATCGTGACGTTATGGGTGAAGTTTTTGGGAAGAAAAATGAACGTGGTGTTCGAGAAGGGGGCATATTTGTTTCTCGTATGCCTGTTCGTAAAATCACAGGGGCAGCGCATCAAGAAACTATCCGTAGTATCCGTAGATTAGATAACAAAATCATTCAGCGTGTTAAGCTAAGATCGCTTAGTTTGCCAATGCTAGAAAATTTGGTGGATAAGCCCCGTAATATAAAACTCTATAATGTTTTAAAAGAGCGGTTGGATACTCATGGAGGAAGGGCGGATAAAGCATTCGCAGACCCTGTTTACATGCCTGTGAATGATACATCCAAGGAAGCTCCCCGTATTAATGCTGTGAGAATTGAAACGAATGAGAAATCAGGGATTGAGATTAATCATGGTCTCGCTAGTAATGGTGATATGGTGCGTGTCGATGTTTTCCAAAAAAATGGGAAATATTTCCTTGTACCAATTTATGTGTACCACTTCACAAAAAATTCTTTGCCTAATAAAGCTATTTTGGCTCATAAGGATGAAAAAAAATGGGAAGAAATGGAGGATAAAGACTTCATCTTTTCCCTTTATAAAAACGATCTTGTCCAGATAAAAAACAAACAAAATTCATATTTTTCATACTATACAGGGGTGGATCGATCAACGGGTATTATAACGGTAAAAGCACATGATCGAGATCCCTCTTTCGGAAAAAATGGAGAAACAAGAACGGGCGTTAAAACTTTATTAGCTTTTGAGAAGTACTCTGTGGATTATTTTGGGAATAAACACAAAGTAAAAAAGGAACAACGACTTGGCGTGGCGCAGTGTACTCATTCAGAATCCAGCAAAGCTGTCCCTCTCTAAGGGGCAGTTAAAGCTGTGTAATGGTGATGGTGATCACACACTTCCTTTGGAAGATATTACGGCGCTTATTCTCGAAACTCCACAAATAACGCTATCCTCGGCGCTACTATCTGCGTGTCAAGAACAAGGTGTGGCAGTGCTTACATGTGATACAACCCATATACCCAACGGGGTTCTGTTACCCTTTCAGCCCCATTCCCGACAAAGCCGTGTTGCGCATATACAAATTTCATGGACGGAGAGTTTAAGGGGTCGATTATGGCAGAATGTTCTCCAATCTAAAATTACAAACCAAGCTGTTTGTCTTGAACGTGCAGAGGGGAGAGAATCTGCCAAACGCCTGTATGCATTGGTTCAGAAAATAAAGTCTGGAGACCCTCAAAATATTGAAGCGCAAGCTGCAAGACATTACTGGCCACGTTTGATGGGAGATGATTTTAGGCGAGGGGACAATGATATTGTCAATGCTGCCCTTAATTATGGGTATGCTGTTGTTCGGGCATTTGTGGCGCGATCACAAGTTGCTTACGGTCTTCTTCCAACCTTTGGTATTCATCATTGTAACGAGTTGAATGCATTTAATTTGACCGACGATCTGATGGAGGTCTTTCGTCCTTTTGTAGATCAAAAAGTATGGATGCTAAAAAAGGACGAAAAACTTACCCTTGAACAAAACACCCTGTCTTCACCAATACGACAAGACCTAGCTAATATGGGAAATATAGTCTGTAGAATAGAGGGGAAGAACCACACCCTCACCAATGCCTGTGACAAAATGGCGGCGAGTCTTGTAAATGCTATTGAAGGAAAGAGTCCTGCGTTACTACTGCTTCCTAGTATAAATATAAAGAGTGACTCAACATGAGTTCTAAAAAGGATAGATTTATGTGGTTATTTGTATTTTTTGATCTCCCTACAAAAACAAAAGCAAATCGGAGTGATGCGGCACGGTTTCGGAATTTCCTTCTCAAGGATGGGTATTTAATGGTACAGTTCTCTGTCTATGCACGAATCTGCAATGGTAAAGATCGTGTAGAAAAACACAATAAACGTTTGCGTGCATCAGTTCCTGAAAAAGGAAGTATTCGTGTTATGCAGGTGACAGATAAACAATACGAACGGACAAAAATCCTTGTTGGCGAATCGAAAAACAATGAAAAAACAAAGACCGAGCAGCTTGTTCTGTTCTAGCGTAACTCGGTCTTTATCGTCTTCTATCAGTATCTTAACTAAATAACTGTTATATCATAACCATGTCGGATAGGAAGCTATGACTCCTGCTACAGCGGGCATTGAGCAAACATCGTTATATCATAACCATGTCGGATAGGAAGCTATGACCTGGAGAGCTACACTATGCAGAGGATAAGAGTTATATCATAACCATGTCGGATAGGAAGCTATGACATCAGCGCCACGACCATTAGCCTCAGCACTGTTATATCATAACCATGTCGGATAGGAAGCTATGACTTATATAGATCAACATTGTCTTTAAATTGAGTTATA
>JAESUK010000110.1 GCA_016763095.1 Alphaproteobacteria bacterium | reverse complement strand
GCTCCCTATAGAGATACCTTACTTACAATATGTTTCTGCTTCAAGCTCTTGTATTTCAACAGTCACAGAAATATCCCCAACATGGGTTCGTAGAATAGAACGAAGCCCCTGTGCCATTTCATTTTTAAGCACAATAGGTCTTCCCGGTAACAGCTTTAAAATGACGTGCACCATGCTATTGGCGGTTTCATCCAAACCAACTTCACAAAAACTGATAGGGAGCACATAAGTTTTTACATGTTCATGACCAACCGTGTCACGTCCAACCAAATCAAGGTGAAGTTCCTTCAATAGCTTTGGGAAATCAACACTACTTTCTAGCGCCTTAGAATATTCGACAACGATATGAGGCATATTATTTTCCTACGATGACAGTTTCTTTTTGTGTTGAAAGCGTACCTTGATCAATAATAGCAACCGTCAAACGGCTAATACACACGCGCTTACCCGTTGCATCTTCCGTGATGTCCGTTTGCCATACCTGAGTTCTACGCCCAATATGAAGCGGTGTAACACGTCCTGTTACTGTACCAGTAGTGACAGCACGAATATGGTTAGCATTAATTTCCAAACCAACAGCGCGGTATTTTTCAGGGTCAATCGTCATCCACGCAGCAACACTACCTAAACTCTCGGCAAGCACACAAGATGCACCACCGTGAAGAATACCAAACGGTTGCGTTGTACGGTGATCAACAGGAAGCGTTCCTTCCAAGAAGCCATCACCAATTTTTGTGAATTCTAAACCGATATGTGTGCCCATATTGGCATTACGCATACCATCAAGAAGATCTAATGTGTAATCTTGAAACCAAATAGATTTCTGATCAGACACTAAATTTGCCATTAAGCGGCCTCGTCAGATTCTTTTTTAGGCGCAATCCCAGCAAGAAGATCAGCTGTCGCCCCTGCCGCATCAATAGAAACCATACCGACAGTATGATAGCCAGAATCAACATGAAGAACCTCACCCGTTACACCACTCCCCAAATCAGAAAGAAGATACAAACCCGATTTACCAACATCATCCAACGTAACGTTACGCTTCAATGGAGAATTAAGCTCATTCCATTTAAGAATGTAACGGAAATCACCAATACCACTTGCTGCCAATGTTTTAATTGGACCCGCAGAGATTGCATTTACACGTATGTTTTTGCCACCAAGGTCACACGCCAAATAACGAACGGATGCTTCAAGAGCTGCTTTTGCAACACCCATAACATTATAATGAGGCATAACGCGCTCTGCACCATAATAAGTAAGTGTCACAAGGCTTCCGCCTTCGTTCATCAAGGGAACAGCGCGTTGAGCAATCGACGTAAAGGAATAGACTGAAATATCCATCGTACGATTAAAATTCTCACGCGTTGTATCAAGGTACATACCGTTCAGTTCGTTCTTGTCAGAAAAAGCAATTGCATGAACAACGAAGTCTAACTTACCCCATTTTTCTTCCAATGCCTTAAACGTGGCATCAATGCTGGACTCATCGGTTACATCACATGGAAGGATAAGGTCAGAACCGACACTCTCCGCCAAAGGTCTTACACGCTTTTCCAAAGCATCCCCTTGATAGGTAAAAGCAAGTTCCGCGCCTTGTTCATGAACAGCTTTCGCCATGCCCCAAGCAATTGAGCGTTCATTCGCAACGCCCATAATAAGACCGCGTTTTCCCTTCATTAAAGAACCTTGTGTCATAAAAAAACCTTTTGTAAAATACTTATAAAATAACTGTTATACTTGTCTCCAAACGCGCATCCTACACCATCCCATAAAAATATCCAGTAGCTTCTCCAGATCACTTTCCTTAGAGCTCAAAACGTGAAACAATCAATGCATAGATAGTTTATTAACCTTTCTGGATTATTACTATCCCGTCAAAGAATAACAAGAATGTCAAAACATGCCTATACAATCAAGCTCACCGCTAAAACAAGATTACATTCACGAAATGTGCCAAGGGTTCACTACGTTTGTAGAAGAACTTCCTTTTAACCTGTCGTTGAAATACATCTTTCACCGTATGGGACAAAGAAATGACGCCATTGAGTTAGAAGATAGATTTTTTCAATCTCACCCAGCAGGCGCAATTGCCCTCAATATTCTAAGAAAATCAAAAAGCACGCAAAACTCAAAATTCCATGGACTTGCCGTTGAAACGACACAATCCATGATGGGACTACGGGAACAAAGAAACGCGATTGGGCTTATCACCATCAACATAGATAATCACAGCACAACAGAATCTGCCTTACATGAAGCCTATCACCTTGGATGGATGGCGATTGATACCGCACGCCTATTACAACATCCAAAGTATAAAACGTTAAAATCAGGACCATTGATTCCAAAACGTAGTCCAATGAATTTTTCAAAGGCGACCTTACAAGCCGACATATTCTCCGTTCTTGTCCTCGCAGGTCAAGGCTACGACACTATGATTAAGCACATAGCAAGAGAAAGATGCCTTGATACTATGCTTGCCAAAACAAATGGTCGCCCTTGGCATTACCCCTTCCCACTTGCATATGAGACAACGATAGAGGCGTGGAAAAACCACATTGATATAAGTGATAGAAAGCATCACTTTATTTCTACACCACTTACATTTGCCGCATCCATTGCAACAACAATCGCAGATGAAGCACATCAACAATGGTGGGACTTTTGTAAGCCGGCCCAAGCAATGGCATGGCATGATGAATCACCAGAACATATTCTGACCACAGCCATTCACACAAGCGAAGACCCGATTATAAAAGTAACGTCAATGCTGATCCAAAAATGTACTGGCTTTAAACTTTCAGAAGAGGATATAGACAATACAAAATACAATGCATTTATCTCAGAAGAGCAAAACAAGCTCTATCACGAGAAAGCCATCGAAGAAACGTTTGACCTTGTTCTCGCACAAGGTCTAGAAACACAAAGCAATCAGCCTTTCATTGATGTCGCAAACAAGCAAAACCAAAAGCTCACGGAGGGTAAAGTATTCGGTTGGTGCGCATCCGCGCTACAAATTGCCGCAAGAACATTCGAAAAATCACAAAAAGACCTAGGCGATGAAGGCACGAGAAACCTTCTCAACCTAGAATTCGAAGGATCACAACAAGAAATAAAATACGACAGTCTGATTACGCTTGGTGAAAAAATCATAGAAAAACGCAAAGACGGTGACGTTGTTACAATCGAAGATGTTGAGGGAATAGCAAAGAACCAATCATTTGCACGGTTTATTGCGGCATCCGTAACCGAAACAATCAAAGACCCCAAATACCAAAATAGCTTATCTGCAACAAAAGACCTCAACCATGTTTACATACCGGATGTGGTGCAACAAAAACCAACAGCGCAACCCAAAATGAGTCAACCCGCTCCTGCAGCCGTACCAAATATTGGTGGAGGAATGATGGGTGGAACGCAAAGCTTGCCACAAGAACAACAAGCGGATAGTACAAAAGACACAAGCGAAGAAGACACTAAAAAAGCCGAGTAAACTCGGCTTTTAAAATTCATATTTTACAGATAAAGCTTATCCTACAATCTGCCATGTTCCATCTGAGTTTTGGCATGCTGTTCCATAAGCTTCTTCTTTACGCCCATCAACTTCAATCTCTTGCTTATACTCACGGCAATAACGATTAGTATCATCGCCATAACCTTCATTTACAGGTGTATAGCTTCCTGAGTTTCCACTTTCTGGATTTGCCCAAGAAACAGTTTCACCAATTGGGGCTTCATAAGATTGTTGCATTGCACGATTCGCATACAGCTGATCCGCGCGGTCTAAAGATTTTCCAATCTCGCTTCCAGCCAACGCACCAAGAAGTGTACCAACACCAACGGCAACATATTTACCCTTACCGCCGCCAACATTAGAACCTAAGATACCACCAATTACTGCTCCTGTAGCAGCACCAACCTGTTGTTTATTAACAGAACCAAAAACACCGCCCTGATTTCCATTCTGGGCACAACCTGCAACCAAAAAAGCAATCAATGCCAGTGATGTTATAAATGTATGTTTCATATTTTTAACCTCGTTTTTAAATTTAACGACAATTTGATCGTATTAACTGTCGAATCTACTTGATAAGACTAGGACGAAATGTCATCAATTCCAATAAACTTACGAAACATTTTATTACAAAAAGAAAATAGACAATGATCTCAGAGACTAAAGATCCTAATACATTATTTAAAGCTTGGCTTGCCGAAGCAGAAGAGCATGAAATAAATAATTATAATGCTGTAAATTTAGCCACCGTTGGAAACAATGGACGACCAAGCAACCGAATGATGCTTCTCAAAGGCTATGATAAACGTGGCTTTGTCATTTACACCAATTATGAAAGTCGTAAAGGTCAAGAAATTCTGAGCAATGATTATGCGTCCCTTTGCTTCTATTGGAAAAGTACAAACCGTCAAGTCCGCATAGAGGGTAAAATTGTTGCTGTAGCAGCGCAAGAAGCAGATGAATACTTCGCGACAAGAGACAGAGGAAGTCAAATTGGCGCATGGGCCTCCAAACAATCTTCTCACTTAGAAAATCGTAGTGTTTTCGAAGAACGCATCAAACACTTCGAAGATAAATACAGTAAAACAGATAATATCCCTCGCCCACCCCATTGGTCAGGATTTAGAGTTATCCCTGATAGAGTTGAGTTTTGGCAAGAAATGCCTTACCGACAACATGATCGTGTTGTATACACGAAGACCGATACGGGCGCAGATGGAAACTGGACAACAGAACGCGTCTACCCATAAATAATAAACGACTTAAAATAACGGATAAAAACATGACTGCTGAACAACTCTCTTTTGGAACTGATGTAGGACGCTTACTAGATATAGTAGCAAACGCGCTCTATTCAAACAAAGATGTATTCCTCAGAGAATTAATCTCAAACTCTTCTGATGCCTGCGACCGTTTACGCTATGAGTTAAACACCAACACAAAACTAAAAGGCAACAAAGAAGAGGCTCATATTCGTGTCCTCGTAAACACTGATAACCGTACGGTCACAATCATCGATAACGGCATTGGGATGGATCGTGAAGACCTCATTGAACATCTCGGTACAATTGCCAAATCTGGTACAAGTGCCATTATGGAAGAGCTTAAAAACTCAAAAGATGACAAAGGCGCACTCAACCTTATTGGTCAATTTGGCGTTGGCTTTTATGCTTCTTTCATGGCGGCAAATACAGTTGATGTGATCTCACGCAAAATTGGCACAAAAGAATTCAATGTTTGGTCATCTGACGGCAAAACAGGCTATACGATGGACACAGCAACAAAAGAACAGCAAGAGCTGATTGATCAAAGCGGAACCGTTGTTATTCTTCATATTAAAGATGAAGCAAGCGAGTTCTTAATTGCACCAAAGCTTCAAGAGATCATCGAAATCTGGTCAGATCATATTGACGTCCCTGTATACCTTGGACGTATTGATGAGGATTCTGACGAGGTTGAGCAACCTATCAACGCGGCAAGCGCACTTTGGACACGTCAAAAATCAGAGATTAGCGAAGAAGAGTATAGAAACTTCTTCCTTCATCTTTCTATGGGCTTCAAAATGGATGAAGCTCTTATGACCACACACTGGAAAGCAGAAGGAAAGATTGAATATACAGGTCTTCTCTATACACCAAGCATGCGCCCATGGGATCTTTTTGACCCAAGCCGTAAAAACGCAGTAAAGCTATATGTGAAGCGCGTATTTATCACCGATGATTGCAAAGACTTAATGTATCCATGGCTACGTTTTTTACGTGGTGTGATTGATAGCCAAGATTTACCGCTAAATATCAGCCGTGAAATGCTTCAACACAACCCTGTTATCAATAGAATACGTAACGGTGTTGCAAAGAAAATCCTTAATGAGTAGAGAAACTATCTCGCGACAACGCTGAAAAATTTCTAACATTCTGGCAACAGTTTGGCTCCGTTATAAAAGAAGGACTATATGACGCTCCAGAACATCAAGATGGTATTTTAAAGATTTGTCGCTTCTACTCCACCTCATGCGGAACAGAAACAGTGTCTCTTAAGGATTATGTTTCTCGTATGAAAGAAGATCAAAAAGAGATTTACTACATCAGCGGTGAAAATATCGACACGCTAAAGAACTCTCCTCAACTTGAAGGGTTTAAAGCACGTGGCTTGGAAGTTCTTCTATTTAAAGACACAATCGATGATTTCTGGTTGCAATCTGTTCTCGAATATGATGAAAAGAATTTCACCTCTGTGACAAAGGGTTCAATCGATTTGAATAGCTTTGACACCACAGAAAAAGGTGACAACAAGAAGAAAAAATCGACACCAAAAACAAGCAAAAAAGTAGAAAAGCTTATTGAAATATTAAAAGAAACCTTAGCCGATGACGTTAGCGATGTAACGATTTCTACACGCCTAACCAGTTCACCATCATGTTTAATTGCCGCCCAAAATGAAGTCGACCTTAAAATGGAACGCATATTAAAAACACAGCAACAATATGACACATCAGCAAAACGCATCTTGGAAATTAATGGTGATCATTCACTGATTAAAAAGTTGGCGGAGAGCACTGCGAACGACCAAGTTAAAGACGCTGCGTACCTTCTTCTCGATCAAGCTAAAATATCGTTAGGAGAGCCTGTAAGTAACCCAACAGAGTTTGCAAAGCGCTTGAACTATTTCATCGAGAATGGAAGCTAACTATTTATGACGATTAGCTACCAGCCATATAAGAGTGACATTCTAAGCAATGTTGCCCAAATTAGGTGCTTACTCATAGTCGTTGCTATGGAGTCCGAAGAAAAATCCTTAATAGAAGACTTAGAATATGAAGAAATATCTCTTGGTAAAAATAGTAGCCTCACAATCAAAAAAATACAGTTACCTACGTGCGACATACTCATTGGACGCTCAGGTGTAGGCTTAGTTAACGCAGGGATTTTATTTACTCTCGTGACAGAAAAATATAATGTTGACGCTATAATTCAAACTGGCGTAGGCGGTGCGCTAAACAAGAGTTTAAACATCGGAGATATTGTCGTCTCTAAGAAAATAATCCAGCATGACTCCATCGCTAGCGATGATAAGAATAATCACTTAATGGCAGCAGGAGAACTCTTTCACTCAACTCCCAACAATCAACAAATAGATCCAGTGTTACGGTCTGATACGACCTTAAAAAACTGGATAACATCTGCTCTATCAGAAACATTCCCTGGAAAGGTATACGAAGGAACAATTCTATCTGGATCAGAGTTTGTCGGCAGTAAAAGGAAGAAAGAATGTATAGCTACCTTAGATAAAGAAGCAATGCTCGTTGATATGGAGAGCGCCGCCTTGGCACAACTTTCAAGAAAAGCTTCAATAGCTTTTATTTCTGTAAAAGTTGTCGCAGATAAAGCAAGTCCAGATACATCAATTGTAACCGAGTATAAGACATTTCTAAGCGCGGCGAATACAAGCACCCAATTAATAATGAAATCCTTACAATTAACTTTCAATCGATAGATTGACAGTTTTACAAGACTCCTTGATGGTGACGAGACACCATCTCATCAATATCATCTTCAGCGAAATCATTTTGTGATGCGATTTCTTCTACAATAATCTGGCGTAGTGTTGCTTCAAACGTTTCACCACTTTCACACCAAAAATCAAGAATTGGACGACGGTAGAGAATAAGAAGATCATTACCTTCCGCCTCTTTTTTTTCAACGCCAGGAGAAAGCTCTTTTGCTGAACGATACAGCGCAAGTAAGTCATACGGGTCTTCTATATTTTCATCTTGCGCGGCGGCTTCATCAGGGAAATCTTGAACATCAATCTCAAGATCGTCAACAAGCTCATCAAGTTCATCAGGCAAAGCACCCAAAACAGTCCGTGTAAGAGTAAGAATGTCATCTAAAGAAGGCGCACATCCAAAATTCATAATAATTTCTTGTCGCTCAGACATAGCTACAGACATGAATCCTCCCTCAAGGTAAAAATAATAGAATCAATTTGAATAAGGTGAGTCTACGAGGAATCTGGTATTTTGCAATATCCAGTTACATAACCATTCACATATTAAGTTCTGTATTTGAATTTGCTCCCGCACTAATTTTATCCATCAAGCTTTTCATTTTACTCTCAGACCAACTTTGTACAGTGTCAGGCCCCATACGTCGGCATAGTTCATTCCAAATTTTTTGTATATAGATATCTCGCCTTTCCAAAATTTCCTGAGGCTCTGAGTCCCCAGAATATTCATTTTGGTCATATAACTCTTGCACCAATAATTCCAGATATGTTTTCTGACAAGTCACCCCATCACCATTAATCATAATTCGGGGGGTACTTCTATTATCCAAATATGAAAATATTTCCTTTTTATTTCTTTTTAACAAAAAAGGAACACCATCATGCTTAAAACTTGAACTTGAAAACTGACCTAAGATAGGAAGATTTGACCATGTTACAGAACTTTTATCTTGTTTATGATCTAGATATAATATTTTTTTTGTATAGGAATCAGCAATATAAGATAAATCATCTGGCTTTTTGTTAACAATATCACGGGTTAAAATTAAATCTATTTGATTGTTTACAGCCCATTCCCAAAGTTCTGGATCTTTATATCCATCAAGCTCACTACCGTCAACAGCAACAACTTTACCAAATATCTCACTTAAGGGTTCTACCAAACGAGGACTTAAGTTTTCATCTATCAACACGCTAAAAGACCTTAACGTTTGAGCATCAGAAATAGCTTTAAAATATTCACCATTAACAGCCTCAATATAAGCGCGAGCTATAGATATAGTAGAGGGTAGGATATGGGGGTGATAATGGCGTATATCTCTAGAAGTTTGCCCCTTAGCCAACGCATCAAAAACAAAACCCAGCTTCACATCACAAGCCATTGGATGAAGAGATTTTTGTAATACAATATCCCTATCCAGCCCTGGTATAATTAAGTTTTCATTTTTTGAATTAGCCACTTGTTACGCAGTCCCCTCAAATCTCTTAATTACTTTTAGCAATAAAGTTTCACTCTCGCAACACAATTATGAAAACTTATTTTATAAATTCAGCTTCACAGCAGGAGGGACTTCTGGCAAAAGCTCTTCAATTTCTTGCAAATATGGGTATGAGCTTTGCGCCCCCTCCCCACGAACAGACAATGAGGCAGCAACACTTCCGTATCTCATAGCCTCCGCTAAATCTTTACCTGCGTGCAAGCAGGCCGTCAGCGTTCCACAATAACAATCACCTGCACCTGTCGTATCAACAAGCTCATCACCTTCAACACGAACAGTTTCCACTTTCCACGCATCACCATCCTGTGTCACAGCAATAGAGCCCTCAACACCACCCGTTATGATGCACGTCAAATCACCAACCTGTGCCAACGCTTGCGCCAATTTTTCAGGGCTTAAATCACGCCCAAGTCCAAGCTTTTCTGCAATTTGCATGGCCTCAATGCTGTTCACAACCAAATAATCCAAACAAGCGAGAACTTTCGTAGGAATCATAATTGCAGGCGCAAGATTAAGAACAGTCTTCACCCCCGCTTCCTTAGCCCGTTCCAAAAGTTCAATCGTCTCGCTAACAGGAAGCTCCATCTGAAGAAGAAGGTAATTGCCTGCAATCATAATTTCATCAGGAACTTGCGCCGCTGTTGCATCCAGATTTGCACCAGACGCAACTATAATTCGATTTTCTCCCTGTCCATCACGTGTAACAACTGCCACGCCTGTCGGTTTATCAGATTTAGCAACACC
The DNA here is from genome assembly GCA_016763095.1 of Alphaproteobacteria bacterium. Taxonomy (GTDB): domain Bacteria; phylum Pseudomonadota; class Alphaproteobacteria; order Micavibrionales; family Micavibrionaceae; genus UBA1850. Next base: position 16,681 of record JAESUK010000110.1, on the reverse strand, counting down.
CGAGGTCATTGCCCCATTATGTCGGAGATGGTCCGCGAGAGCACGCCCAAAATCATCGTCGCCAACAGAACCAACCATAGCCGTTTTTTCACCTAATCGAGCCGAAGCAAACGCTTGGTTTGCACCTTTTCCACCAGGTAAGAAACGTGCATCAGAAGATAAAACGGTTTCGCCCGCTTGTGGTAATTTATCAACGTCAATCATCATATCCATATTAAGGGATCCAAAAACAATAATCATAGACAACTCCTATTATGTATTTCTTTTCAAGGATCGCTCTTTGACGTATGATCGTCAATAATTATGAGTGATAAATACAAAAATATATTCGAAGGACACCTAAACACGCTAAAGTCAGAGGGTAACTATAGAACCTTTTCAACACTTGAGCGTATAGCAGGTTCATTTCCGCATGCAAAACACCATGCACAGGATGGCACACAAAAAGACGTGATCATGTGGTGCAGTAACGATTACTTAGGTATGGGGCAAAACAAAGTTGTTCTTGATGCCATGTCCAACGCACTTCATAAAACAGGTGCTGGTGCTGGTGGCACACGAAATATTTCAGGCACAACAAAATACATAGTCGATTTAGAGGTTTCAATTGCCGACCTACACAACAAAGAATCCGCTCTCGTTTTTTCTTCTGGATACACAGCAAACCAAGGCGCATTAAGCACCTTGGCAAAACTTCTTCCTGAATGCATCATATTTTCAGACAGTAAAAACCACGCTTCCATGATCCACGGCATTAGAGACGGAAACTGTGAAAAACATATTTTCAAACACAACGATATAGATCACCTAGAAAGCCTTCTAAGAAAATCTCCAAAGAATGCGCCTAAAATAATTGCATTTGAATCTGTTTATTCAATGGACGGAGATATTGCACCGATAAAAGACATCTGTGATCTCGCAGACAAATATGAAGCATTAACTTATCTTGATGAAGTACATGCCGTTGGAATGTATGGTGATCGAGGAGCTGGAATTGCTGCACAGCTTGGCATTATGGATCGCATTGATATTATTGAAGGCACCTTTGGAAAAGCATACGGCGTTGTCGGAGGATATATAGCAGGTGATGAACATCTCATAGATGCTATAAGATCCTATTCTTCAAACTTTATTTTCACGACAAGCCTTCCACCTGTAGTTTTAGCTGGAGCACTTGCCAGTATTGAATACTTAAAAACATCAGATATCGAGCGTGAACGTATGAAATCAAATGTGGCATACTTCAAAAAACGCTTAGAGCACTCTCAACTTCCATATATGGCAGGACCAAGCCACATCGTACCGCTTATCATTGGCGACCCTTATTGTTGCAAAGCCATTACAGATGTTTTTCTCAATGAATATGACATCTATGTTCAACCTATTAATTACCCGACTGTACCAAAGGGAACAGAGCGCTTGCGCCTCACAGCAACAGCGACACACACGAAAGAACATATTGATCGTTTATGTGATATTTTATCATCGCTATATAATACCAACCACGGTTTTCAGAAAAACGTGGCATAGAAAACAAGCTATGACTTAGAAAACCCTAGCGACGTTAAAATACGGTCAATAAACAGCTGTTCATACCCGCTTTCTGGCTGAAAAATTTTAGCCTTATCTCCATTATCATTGAGAGTCACACGTCCAAAGTCAGCACTTTCTTCATCAAGGCATATCTGAACATGAACATTTTTGAAACGCTCTTGCGCCTCTATCGCAATAACAACAGAGGGGTCATGAAACTTGAAAACAGGGGTTGGCGCAAAGTGTCTACAATGCTCAATCATCAAACGTTTTGAGTATTCTGCAACAGAAGTATTCGCAACAAGCGCCTCTACCTGCGCCAAAGAAATCTCAATTGGCCATGTCACGTCCATTGGAACGAATTGAATTTCACACCCAGTCTCAAAAATTTCTTTGATCGCATATGGATCACTCATCACATTAAAGTCAGCACCAGGAAGCTCACGCCACAATGCATCTAGCTTCGCTCCCATCATCGTCACGGAACGAATATACAAATGGATGTCCTGACCTAAAACCTGACATATTGATGCAAAGTTTGTTGCTGGTCCAATAATCACATAGTCAAGTTTTCCATGTGTCTGTGCGAGGGAAACAACACGCTCAGCAAGAACCTCTGGACTTAAAGTCTCATGGTTTTGCTTTTCACAAACAGGCAGATCAACATTACACAAACCATTTCCAGATATTTTTTGTCGCGAAATGACCACAGTTTCAAATCCAACATGATTTTTTAACGGAGCCTGCGCACAAACATATACAGGAATATCATTCCGTCCTGCCAAAGCAAGAACACGTTGAGAATTCTCTGCTGCATTAGCCAATGATGTATTGCCATACGAGCACACAACACCAACCAACGATTGACCACGTAGAATAGACAGCCATATTGCCAAGGCATCATCGCGCCCAGTATCACAATCTATAATAAGAGAATTTTGTGTCGTTTTCTCAGTCATGAGACGGAGATATGACGATCATTTCCAGCTTGCACGCTATTATCAGGCAATGGCAACGATGTCGCAATTTGTAACATCAAATCCTTCATTGGCATATCTCCTGAGAGACCCGTCACTTCTTCAATCGCCTCTGGCTGGATAAACCAAGAAACAGGTGGCTCAAAATCAAACGCATTTCTGATTGTGTCACAAAAAAGGACGTTAGCTCTAACTACGTCCGCAATAAACCGCTGCTGATTTTCAACCTTAATACCCATACGCTGCTCAAGATCCATGAACAATGCAGGAAGACGCGTATGCTTTCCCTCAAGTTCAATAACAATACCATCAAACATAAGGTCACGTGGCGTGATTACATCAACAACGTCATCCTTATAGTCAGAGACAGGGAGGATAGGCACCGGCTTACCATTAAACTTAACCTTCTGGCGTTCTTCCTCAGACGCACAACAAAAACAAGTTGAAAGCGCAGAAATTTCTGCATATTCAAAAACGCCGTGCTCGTCCATTTGTTCAATCGCCCAATTGATCATTTTTGCATGGCGCACATTATCTTCGAGTAAAACAATTTGAACCTTCTCACCCTCAAGATCATAAAGCTCTTTTAAACGATCTTTGATAACGTCAATTTGATCACCAATTGCTCCCTTACCAGGGCGTCCTACATAATCGTAACGCTCGCGTCCATCCATAGAAAATAGACGAGAAAACCCTAAGTCTCCCCAACGTTCCTTTTGTTCTTCTGTTTGAGGACGAATCATTTCATCAAAAGATATAAAGAATGATTTTGCACCAGAAACTGCACTAGAGCCTAGACCTATAGCCTGATCTGCGATCGATTTTGCATTGTAGAACTCAATTTCAACCACTTCTGATTTTTCGGTGTCAACGCCGTATGCTTCATAATCAACATTGTTTACAATAGCTTTCAACATGCTATGTCCCCACATTTCGTAGGCACTATGAACCAATCTTTGGACATATGCTTCTTGACCAACGGATCCATTGACATTTGCAACTGAGAAATTAAAGTTTGCGGCGGTTGAATCACCTAAAGATTTGCATAAATGAGATTTTAAACGTGCTGTAGAAAAACTAGCATCCGCACGAATAACCAATTTAAGATCACGCCCCTGTTCATAAACATTAGGCGTATTATCACAAGGAATAAAGGGGAGTATTTTACCGCCATGTTTTCCCAAAACAAAGCTCAGTTTTTCAACATTATTGGTCTCATTACGGCCTGTACCACGTGTCATAAAGATATTCCTCTATCGTTATCTTAGGTAATTATGTCCTTGTAACACACCAAACCTTATTTACAACGCATAAGACCTAATATGTTGGAAACTATATACAAAAATATTAAACTTATGTCAAAGATTTTATACAAGAAACCTCTTATTTATTCCACAACCACGCCGCCCCGCGCACGCCGGAAGAATCACCGTATTTAGGGGGTTTCAATTCTGTATCAACAGAGTCAGAAAAAATGTATTTTTCCCAAATAGAAGGAACAACACTGTAGATCTGTGAAACATTACTCATACCGCCCCCAAGAACAATAACATCTGGGTCATACACATTAATCACATGCGCCAAAGCCCGCGCCAATCTATCAGCATAGCGTCCAAATGCAGCCATAGCATCAGGATCTTTCTTCTCAACATCTTTAATAATATCATGTGTTGATTTTTCTACACCCGTGACACGGATATAGTCGTTCTTAAAGCCCGTCCCAGAAATCCATGTTTCAAGGCACCCACGTTTACCGCAATAGCACGCAGGTCCAGGATATTCACTCCACGCAATATCATCCGTATAATATGATGGACGATCTTTATGCGCATAAATAGGGTTTATAATATCATCATGATCAGACTCTTTTTCAAGAAACACATCTGAAAGTTTATCTGAGGTAGAATATACACGCGGTAACGGCAACGGATTATGTCCCCACTCGCCTGCAATACCATTTACACCTTGTATAGGATTGCCATCTAAGACTAAGCCTGCGCCACAACCAGTACCAATAATAACACCAAAAACGCTTTTAGCGCCTTCCGCAGCACCATTTACAGCTTCTGAAACAGCAAAACAATTGGCATCATTTTGAACTTTAATCTCTCGTTTCAAAGATTTTTCTAAATCTTTGCCCAATGGTTGACCATTAAGCCAAACAGAGTTGGCATTTTTAACCAAACCATTCTTATTAAGAGTTCCCGGAATACCTACACCAACTGAACCAGTTCGACCCAAAGTACTCTCCGCGATCTCAACAAGACGCGTTATATTTTCAACTGTTTTAGGATAATCATTTTTAGGAGACGGTACACGCTGACGGTATATTTCTTTACCATTTTCTTCGATACAAATAATTTCCGTTTTAGTGCCACCTAAATCAATACCAATGCGCATATTAAGCCACTACCCTATATTATTCTGCCGATGAGAGGCAACCGTATCATTAAACGGCGCAACAGGATCATTATCATTTAGACGACGCTCGGATAACCGGCTTTCATTAAATGTTTTAATAATTTTTGAGGCCTCTTCCATAGTATAGGCATGAACCAAACGATCGTGGTCATGCTCGTTCATAGAGTTATTATCTTCTTCTAAAAAACGAACAACAAGGTTATTACCTTGTCCGAAGCACGAAATCGCAGAATCGCTTCCCGTTGGGCTATCTTCAAGTGCAACATGCCCCCATTCCGCAGAAAGATTTAGAGCATGACATGACTTCAAGAAAGGAACTGGACTAGGTTTTCTATCCAAAGGATTAGGAACATCATCACTTGTAATAATGACATCAAAGAAATCTTCCCCAGTTGAAACCTTTCCAAAGGCCATCTCCAAATCCATATCCGTACTTTTACGATCAGAAGAGGTCACCATTGCAAGTAACGCCCCTTTATCTTTATAAAACCTCAAAGCGTCAATCATCCCGTCCCTAATTGTAACTTCATGGTGTCTCTCGTTATACAAAGTCTTACAAGCGAGTTCAAAATCACTTGGCTTTACTTTTGAGATTGTGCTTTCTGGAAATTTTTGTGCAAGAATACTATGAATAGCTTGTTCAGCGCGCCCCTCACACATTCCCCAAAGATTTTTTCTCCAAAGAGCGTGACGAGTATCAGAATCCATATCGGAATAAACTCCCTCTTCAGCCGCTAAATCTTCAATAACCCTTTTATTACGGGGCTCGGACAACGAAAAAGTTCCATCTTTATCAACGTGAATAGCGCGTATCATATATACATCCCTCTATATTTTTTACCGTGCTGAAGAAAACGTTCTAGCACATTAGTTTTTATTTACAAATGTATTCAACTAGTGAAGCCAGAACTATATACAAAAACATATAATTATGTCAATGAAAATATTATTACATTAGTAGAAACAGATAAAACCAAAAACTAAGGGCTTGATTTTTTTACATAGCGCATATAAAAGACATAAAAATTACTACAAACGGATGCCCAAAACAAATAAAATGAGCGAAGACGTAACCTACATAAAGAATTCCATTATAGGAATATTCTCACGCGCAACTATCCATATAGGGGGAGGAAAAGGCACACAATTTACGTGGAATCCCGCACAGTGTAATCCATACGAATTTAGTCACAACAACACACAATATGAGTTTCATAATTTTAAGAAAAGAGAAATTTGGGAAACGGTTAAGAACAACTCTACGACAAAGAAAGAAATACACTTACTACCTGAATACAATGCTCAACAAGAAGTTTTCATATGGATAGACAGCCCCTGCACGAAGAAAAAAATTGAGATATTCCATGTGGAAGAACCCAAAGCAAACAGACATCCTTTTTAGCTTATATTCCGAGATAACCGCCGAGTTTTTCACACTGCCCTAATGCCTGATCAAGGGAGGCCATTGTCTTAGACATATCTTCACTGTCATCATCAAGCCAGTCATTGAGAACCTTTATGTAAGCTCCCGTCAGACCTGTCACTTTAAGCGCACCATAAAGACCGTTTGTATCTTCACCCGCCGCTTCCAAAACCCAGTTCATAGATTTACAAACATTTGGAAAAGACATTATAACTTGTTTAGGATCTTGCTTAAAGGAAGATAGAATAGAAACAAGGGCTTCTCGGTCTTCATTCAAAAGATCAAAACGCTCCATTAAAATTTCAAATAAACGATCTTTAATGGGGGATGACATGTCCTGAGAAGACACAGCATTAAGCATTTTTTGGTCTATACGTCGCCCATACCCAGAAAGAATGTCATCTTTATCATCAAAATACTCACGAATATCAGCAAGGCTAACCCCCGCTTCTGTCGCAATATCCTGCATAGTCACAAATTGCCACCCAAGACGACACGCAACGGACAGTGCACCATCAATAATCTTATCTTTTTGGGGTTTTTTAACCATAAAGCTTGGACTTTCCTTTAATAACCACTTAATAGAGACTGTGTTGTAACATAAATAAGTAGGAAAAAACAATGACCGATCAATACGGAGTTCTCGGAATAGGAAATGCAATTGTAGATGTAATCTCACAAGTTGATGAGAGTTTTTTAGAAAAACATGAAATGGTTAAATCTTCGATGGCTCTCATAGAGCAAGATACAGCAGAACGTATATATAATGATCTATCAACAAGCACACGCACACCAGGTGGATCAGCAGGAAACACAATGGCTTGTTTCACATCATTTGGTGGAAACGGTGCATATATTGGAAAAACTGGAAAAGATGCTCTCGGCGAAGAGTTCACAACAGGCATGAATGATCAAAACATGACATTCACGACACAACCAATAAACAATGACACACCAACAGCACGTTGCATGATCTTGGTGACACCAGACGCAGAAAGAACAATGAACACGTACCTTGGCGCTGCTGGATTTGTTGGTCCTGATGACATCGACGAAGACCTCATCAAAAACGCAAAAATAACTTACATGGAAGGTTATCTTTTCGACAGAGAGGAATCTAAGCAAGCCTTTTACAAAGCAGCAAAGCTAGCCAAGAAACACGGAAATCTTGTGTCTTTAACACTTTCAGACACCTTCTGTGTTGAAAGATACAGAGCAGAATTTTTTGATCTCGTCCAAGATCATATTGACATTTTATTTTCGAACGAAGATGAAATACTCGCCCTTTATGAAACAGATAACTTAGAAATTGCCACCAAACAGCTTCTAAAAGATGTGAAAATTGGAATCATTACACGCAGTGAAAAAGGCTCTATCATTACAACTGAGCGCGAAGCAATCAACATTGATGCCATCCCACCGGCACAACTCATCGACACAACAGGTGCAGGTGACGCTTACGCCGCAGGATTTTTATATGGGTACACAGAAGGCAAACCTCTAGCAGAATGTGGCCGACTAGGTTCTCTTGCTGCAAGCGAAGTGATTAGCCACATAGGACCACGTCCAGAGAAAAATTTAGCCGAGCCTTCCAAAGCAGCATAATTTAAATAAATTTATATCCAGACACAAAAAAACACCGAGATAACTCGGTGTTTTTTTATACTTAATTTTTATAAATCAGCCATAAACAAAGCTATTTGATGGACCAACAGCCCCTGACATTAATTTTTTTACTAGAACACCGCCAACTTTAACCGGCTCATCAAACTCAACATCAGAATTTGCGACCTCCATAATGTCTGCAACACATTGGTGCGCCAACGGAGACCCATCAGCCAACAAAGTACGTAAGCCCTCTGTTTTTTTAGCCACTTCAGCCACTTCAAAAAAGATCGCCTGTGAAATACTCAATATTTTTTCATTATCCATACGCATTATTCACATCCTCTATACGAATTAAAATTTCAATAAGCAGACATATAACCTATTTTTATTTCACATCAAAGAAAAACTATACATAGTACAGTTTTATTTTTTACATAGAAGAAACATAACGATGAATTAGAGACGTTCTTTATACGCGCTAAAGGATAAATCATCTTTACAGACAATTTTTATTGTTTTGAGCGTCTCAGGCATATTCTGCATAATAATATTCATGATAAGGCGCGCCACACGGCGACGAGGAAACGATCTTTGCCCAGACCCAAGAGCAGGAATCGCAATAGACTCCGTTTTATGTTCAGCCAAACTAGCCATTAAGTTCTTGTAGCAATGCGTAAGAAGCTTCTCTTCATCAAACAATCCATCTCGCCACTTAGGAAGTATCCCTAAAAAAACTCTATCTACTGGGGCACTAAACGCAGGAAGACAATAAACATTACCGCTTTTCGGTTGAATAACATTATCAAGAGTATATTCATCAAATTCTTCCCCCGCTACGTCGAGAATACGCTGGTTCAGTCGTCCATCCCACGACATATCATCCGTAACAAAACACCCCCACGCCTCAACATCTGTTGAAGAGATAAAACTGCCATGTGTAACGTTTATACGTTTGAGTGCTTCTTGTTTGGAGATCATTGTGTAATTTGTTATGAGTTATATATGAAACAATTATGCATCACATTCCTTATTATTGTCTTAACACCAATCATTGCGCAAGCCTCTGATCAAAAATTAAATTTAGCACACCAAGAAAAAGCAGTATCTATACCTACTTCCTATGGGATAGCGATGCATGGAACACCCAAATACAATACCGAAACCTTACATTTGGACTACGCCAATCCTGATGCCCCAAAGGGTGGCACAATAAAGCATGCAGAGATCACAACATTCGACTCCGTAAATCCATTTGCCCTTAAAGGAAAAGCGGCAAGAGCCCTTCACCTTGTAAATGACCGTCTCATGAGACGTGTTTGGGATGAACCCTTCACGCTCTATCCTCTAATAGCCGAGCGCATTGAGACACCAGAAGATCGCTCCTCCATAACTATATATATTGACCCCCGCGCCCAATTTAATGATGGATCAAAAATAACCACCGAGGATGTTTTATTCACCTACGAGATTCTAAAAGATCAGGGTCGTCCAAACATGCGCCGTGTTTATAAACTGGTCAGCAAAGCAGAAAAGCTTGGCGACTTAGAACTAAAATTCTCATTTGGTGAGGGCTATGACCAAGAAACAGTCATGATCATGGCCATGATGCCTGTCCTATCAAAAGCATATTGGAAAAATCGTATTTTTGATTCAGCCACATTAGAGGCTCCCGTTTCATCTGGTCCATACAACATTAAGTCGATTGATATTGGAAAACGCGTCATTTTCGAACGCAACACAGATTACTGGGCAAAAGATTTTCCCGTGAATATTGGACACTATAACTTTGATACTATTATTTATGATTACTATAGAGACGATACTGTTGCGCTCGAATCCTTCCTAAAAGGAGACATTGACCTTCGACGTGAAACGGACTCTTCAAAGTGGGAGACTCTATACACAGACTATAAAGACATTATAAAAGCGCCCTTTACGCATGGACGACCTGTTCAGATACAATCCATGATATTCAACACACGTCGTCCACCTTTTGACGACATAGAGGTAAGAAAAGCGCTCAACCTTGCCTTTGATGGCGACTGGATAAACAAGAATCTTTATCACGGACAAAAAAAGCGTATATCAAGCTTCTTCGAAAACTCCGAGCTTTCAACACCTAAATCAGACGAGCTATGGGCACCTCCCGCATCACAGAACATCCGCAAGAATTTAAGAGAAGCATCTGAAATTCTTACCAATGCGGGTTGGATAACCATTGAAGGTGTCAGAGTAAATAAAAAAACAAAAAGCCCGTTAGCGTTTGAAATTCTCGTACAGAAAATAGAGCACGAGAAAATAGCACTTAATTATATAAGTCATTTAAAGCGCCTAGGGATAAAAGCCCATATTCGTAACTTAGATAGTGCTGCCTTCAGAGACCGTATTAACAGCTATGATTACGACATGATGACCTATCACTGGACCTCAAGCCTCTCTCCAGGAACGGAACAATATCAATATTGGAGCTGTGAAGCCGCCAACCAAGACATGCGATGGAACTTTGCAGGAATCTGCAACAGTGAAATAGATGCTATACTGCCTGCCATCCCACAAGCAAAAACCCGTGAAAAAATAGTCGCATTAGTGCAAGAGCTAGACAAAAAGCTTATCAATTTCGTTCCAACAATACCGTTGTTCTACACACCCACAGATAACTACCTCTATCGCGCAAATATAAACCACCCAGAAACCACCCCTCTCTATGGCCCTGTTATAGAAACATGGTGGGCAAACACACATCAAAAACAAGAGGATTAACAAGGGCATTGAGCATCGTGAAACAAGGTGTTACACTCGAAAATAACAAATCAAACAGATTCTAAATTTCAATATAGGCTAAAAAATTATGAAGAATGTACTTTCTATATCACTACTCACTCTGTCCGTAACCACACTCGTGGCATGCGGCGACACTAAAAAAGTTGACTTCACAACCGCTCAGTATTGGCAGCGCGCAAATGCGTCAGAAGCTGTTTATCAACGTGGTCCTAAAGCACAACAAATGGTTCAGAGAGACATTTCACGTTGTGTATCAGAACTCAGAGAATTAGAGCGTCTAGGCTACATCAAAAATGCCTTCCCTGCACCAAACACAAATCCAGATCTTAGTGACGAAGAAATCAAACTTCAAAGCTGGGAAACACCAGAAAGAGATGGATACCTTCTTAATGAAGCCGCAACATACTATGACTTCGAAGAATGCATGGATGCCCGCGGTTGGGAACGTGTTGCGTACCTTCCGTACAAAACAAAAGTCCGTTCCGAGCTAAACTACGTAAAAGCATTAGATGATGCTAAACGTAGAACAAAATCAGGCACAAAATCAGAAGTAAACTACAAACGCTTCGGATGGGATGGACAGCCAAAAGCTAAAGGTGACTTTGAAGAGCTAAATGACTAGCTCTTCATCTTTCTTCGTTAGCCTGCCACCACGTGGCTTGATTCACATTGAAGGAGAAGATCGGTTCGATTTTCTCCAACGGTTAATTTCTAACGATATTGATTTACTTAAAACACAATCATCTATCTATGCCTGCCTACTTACACCACAGGGCAAATTTTTGCACGACTTCTTCATTTCACAGGGACCAGATTCTTTGATCATTGAATGTGAAGGAAAAGATCGTGCCCAAGATTTATTTGATAGGCTAACAAAGTACAAACTAAGGTCTAATGTTTGTATTTCCGTTGAAGACATGACTCCCATTTACGTTTGTTTTGGAGAACAACCTTATCCAGGATACCCAGACACACGCCATGCGGGGCTTGGATGGAGAAGCTTTATAAAACCATCAACGATAAAAGAAGAACCTGCTGATTTATGGGATAGCTTGCGCATAAATCTTGAAATAGCCGACGGCAGTAGAGACGCACAGCTTGAAAGATCAACACCAGAAGAACTTAACATCACACAGTGTAACGGTGTATCCTATACAAAGGGGTGTTATATTGGACAAGAACTCACCGCTCGTATTGAAAACAGAGGTCTCGCGAAGAAACATTTAAAGCTTATTAGGAGCCAAAACACACCCTTCCCAGCTTTTGGCGAATTTATCAAAAATGGGGATCGTGTAATAGGAGAAATGCGCTCATCATGTCATGACATAGGGCTCGCTGTTTTAAAAGACTAACCTGAGCCTTTTTCTAATATCTTCTTCAGCTTTTCTTCCATATTTAAATCTGGATGATATCCAAATTCTTCCAAAAGACGCTCATTCTCTTCTGGCGTTGGTTCAGTTTCACCAACACCATATGCCAAGACACGTCCATATTCATTAATATCAAGGTCATCCCCAGTCTCAATTTTAACCTTATAATCTTGATATTTTTCTGGAGAAATCGACATTAACGCCCAAGCGGAATCTCCGCTTTCAATAGTCATTTGAACCATTTCAAGTAGATGAATTTCTAATTCTTCTTTTACCTCTTCAGTCATCATTAAACACTCCAATATTATGCAAGGCTATGCCCTCCTAATGTTTCGCCATGAACGCCTGAGAATTGTTCCTCTTCAGTATCCTCTCCTCCGACCAAAACATCCATATTTTTTTCATACTTTTTCCTAATGTTTGACCCAGCTCTTATTAGCGCGCCAATAGACAACCCTGCACCCGTCGCGATCATAAGAGGATTTCCAGTAACAACACCCACTGTAAGCGTTCCACCTGCTCTGATACCCAACATAGCAGCATCCATATTATTATCCTTCGCTGTCTCAGCAAATTTAAACACTAAATCTGATGTCTTTTTAACAGCCACCTTAATAGCACCACCGAATGTAGAATTTGTTACCGTCCCAATGAAAGGGAACTTTTTTTCAAGATTTTCCATAGTGCTCGGCTTTGATTTATCACAGACTTCCCTTAATCCATCTGCTGTTTGAATTAAATATGCCCCACACGCAAGAATTCCAGACATCAAATAAGTTGGGTCTCCACTTGCAATAGCGCCAACAAGCTGGAATGAATTACTAGCCATACCAACTCCTGCAGTAAGCGTATCCGCCTTGGCTGAGGCCAATCCTTCAACATTATTATCAACAGACGCATTATTAAATATTTTCTTAGACCCAAAATAACCCGCATTCTTAATCGTATTCAATAAGCCTGTTGTTGCCGTTCCAATATCACCATTAACAAGACCTTCAAAAAACATTGACGCTGTTCCACTGGTCTGAGCAACATAAGAGCGGTCCGTTAGCTCTCCCGACGTACTCGTAGGAACATAGCCACTAAACGTGCTTTTTTTAACCTGAACCCTCGGGACAGAAGAAAAACTACTATTATCTAAACTTAATGACGTCATGTCAGAATAATAACTGTAATTCATTAAAAATGAATTAAGTTATGTATAATAATAGTTGCACAAAAGCAACAATAGGTGCTATACTTAAAGTATTCTTTTAACACGAGAAACGACACGGAGATGGTTAGCCTTTTGGCTAGCCATCTTATTTATGTGCCTATCTATTCACAAGATCAACCGAGATTTTCCAAAGAGAAAGACTCTCAGAGCGCACAGAATCATCCATCTGAGGAGAATATGTTTGTGCTACATGCCAACGATCAGAAATATCATGAAAATCACGATAAACCCCAGCGCCAATTCCCGCTAAATATGCAACCCCCAAGGCCGTTGTTTCAGTCACAGCAGGCACATCTATCCTCACATCAAGGACATCTGCCAAAAACTGACACACAAACTTGTTCTTTACCAAGCCCCCATCCACCCGTATCGCTTTGGAATTAATACCAGAATCACGCTCCATAGCATCCATTAAATCATACGTTTGAAAGGCCTGGGCTTCCAGCGCGGCACGAACAATGTGTGCCTTATTACTTTCACGTGTTAATCCCAATATCGCCGCACGCGCATTCGGGTTCCAATATGGAGCACCCAGCCCTGTAAAGGCAGGAACAAATACAACACCATTACTATCCTCAACAGAGAGTGCCAGAGCTTCACTCTCTGATGCATCCTTAAATATGTTTAGGTTATCCCTTAGCCACTGAATAGCGGCCCCTGCAACAAAGATTGAGCCTTCCAACGCATATGTAATGTCTCCATTAATACGATAAGCCACAGTTGTCAAAAGACGGTTCTGAGAAACCTTAAACTCATCCCCTATATTCATCAAAGCAAAGCACCCCGTTCCATAGGTAGATTTCATCATACCTTTCTCAAAGCACGCTTGCCCAATCATCGCGGCTTGCTGATCTCCCGCAACTCCCCAAATATGCAATGGCTGACTTAAGACAGTTGCTTGCCCAAAATCGTCTACATTGTCCTTAACCATTGGGAGCATTGCCATAGGCACATTAAAGATACGACACAGCTCTTCATCCCAACGCTGTTCAACAACATCATAAAGCATTGTCCGTGATGCGTTTGTAATATCAGTGGCGTGCACACGCCCCTCAGTTAGTCGCCAAATAAGGAAAGAATCAACAGTTCCAAAAAGCACATCACCTTGTTCAGCAAGTACTCTTGCCCCCTCTACATTATCAAGTATCCACGCAATTTTAGTTCCTGAGAAATACGGATCAAGTAATAACCCCGTCTTCCTCTGTATGAGAGGCTCTACCCCCGTGTCTTTAAGAGACGAACACACATCAGCGGTTCTTCTATCTTGCCAAACAATAGCATTATACAGAGGCTCCCCTGTATTCTTATTCCATAGAATCGTTGTTTCCCGCTGATTTGTAATGCCAAGCGCTTTTATACCCTCATGATCAGAGATTATCTCCTCGCACGCCCATAATGTATCCGCCCATATATCATTAGCATCTTGCTCCACCCATCCTTTATGTGGGTAATACAGTTTTAGTTCCTTCTGCCTAACCTCTATCGGCTTTCCCTCTTCCGAGAAAAGGATAGCGCGTGAACTCGTCGTGCCTTGATCAATAGATAAAATTGTCATCCCATATGTTCCTGTAATAACCGAGGCAGCGCTTCTTCAAGGTTTTTCTGGGTAAGCTCTGATACATGTACCCCTAATTTAGAACGTCTCCATAGGATATCTTCTGAACTACGCGCCATCTCTTGTTTTATCATATAAGCAACTTCTCTTTCATACAGCCCATCCCCATAATGATGACCTAATCCAACCAGAGATTCTCCATGCTGAAGAATTTGATCCATATTCGTTCCGTATGAACGCGCTAAGCGCATAAGCATATCCGTAGGCACCCACCTATATTTCTTACGTTGAGCATCCAAAAATGCATCAAAGTCACCGTTAAAGACATTCCCTCCAGGCAAAGGCTCTTTATGAGTCCATCTTCCCTTCTTATCTCTACATCTAATACATCAAAGATCTTCGCAACCGCTTTCTCCGCAAGTTTTCTATAGGTTGTGATCTTCCCCCCAAAGACAGATAACAAAGGCGCACCCTCATCTTCTACGACCAACTTATAATCACGCGTAACCGCAGAGGTCTTCTCCTCTCCATCATCTAACAGAGGACGAACACCACTATAACTCCATACAATGGAGTCGCCTGAAATGGTTTTTTTAAAACTTCTATTAACCGAGGCACACAAGTAATCAATTTCAGCATTAGATATTATTGCTTCTTTAGGATCACCATCATATTGCTCTTCCGTTGTCCCTACTAAGGAATACTTACCTTCGTATGGCCAAACAAAGACAACACGCCCATCAGGTTGCTGTAGAAGATATGCATGCCCCCCTTCATACAGCTTATCAACAATAATATGACTTCCCTTAACCAAACGAACATTAAGTGTTTTATCATCCGATAATTTATTATCATCCAAAACAGACCGCACCCAAGGTCCTGCCGCATTCACCAACATCTTAGTCGTTATACAGTATTCACTCCCCGTTATATGATCTTGAACAGTAACAAGCCATCGACCACCTTTGCGCACCGCTGATACACATTCATTATAAGAACGAATATGCGCACCTTTTTTAGCCGCGTCCATTGCATTCAATACAACCAATCGGGAATCCTCCACCCAACAATCTGCATATGAAAATGCTGTTTTATAAGAATCATTTAAAAGATTTTCATGAACTGTTTTCTTAATTTTGAATCCAGTGGATCGCTTTAAAGATTTATGCCGAACGGCAAGAAAATCATAGAAGAACAACCCCATACGGATTAACCATGCAGGTCTCAAATAAGGCTCATGCGGAAGAATAAACCGCATTGGTTTAATAATATGAGGCGCGATACGCAAGAGAACATTTCGCTCCTTTAGAGACGAGCGCACCAAGCCAAACTCGTAATACTCTAAATAACGTAATCCCCCATGGATCATCTTGCTACTCATAGACGATGTAGCATTCCCCAGATCACCCTTTTCAAGCAAAACTGTAGACAAACCTCTACCCGCCGCATCGCGCGCGATACCTACACCATTTATTCCGCCACCAATAACGCAAATATCAAAATTTGCGCGAACATTGTGGGATTCCGTTTTATTATCATGATTCATATAAGGAGTTTAGCATGACTAAAAAACCAATCAAATATCAATCAAATGCATCCTTTTATTAAGTACCCATTTAGCTTTACTTGCTATGCTTAAGAGTAGCAAAAAGGGTCGATTCAAGGTCAACTAAAGGGTGAAAATGCTTAAAGTATTACAAAAATGGAAATTGCAAGATGATGGTTCAACCGCCATTGAGTTTGCCCTGACCGCCCTTCCCGTCATCATGTTACTTATTGGAATCATTGAAATTTCCT
>JAESUK010000109.1 GCA_016763095.1 Alphaproteobacteria bacterium | reverse complement strand
GTGTATCTGGTTACGAGAATTGGCAAGGCCGGAGTGCAGATATAGGAAAAGAGCTTAACGCAAATTATGTTGTTGAGGGAACTGTTCGGCGCCATCAAGATAAGTTAGATGTTGTGATTCGTGTTTTAGATACTCAAAAAACGACCTATGTTTGGACATATCAACAACAGCATGAGCAAATAGATGAAACATTAGAGGAGCTACAAGAAAATATAACGGGTGAAATTTCTTCTCAAATCGGGTCTCCGTATGGAATTATTCAAAATATTGAGCAAGACCGTGTGTCACATATGGATGGACCAGAAATAGAGCCGTACAAATGTATTCTGGCTTATTACGCTTACTGTAATAATAAATCAATAGAGGGTCATAAGCAGGTTAAGGCTTGTTTAGAAAAAATTGTAGAAGAAGATTCTCAAAATAGTGATGTTTGGGCCTATCTATCTTGGATATATGGTAACGAATTAAGATATGGTCATAACCCAACAGGAAATAAAGAGGATATAAAAAACAAATCTCTTGATGCCGCTCAAAAATCTTTGGAAATTAGCCCTGAAAATCCTCGTGCACATCAATATTTTGCAAACGCTGCATTGCTTATGGGGAATATGCCATTAACGAGAAGTCATATAAAAATGTCTGTTGCATTAAATCCATATGACTCTGAGATTTTGGCAGATGCGGCTTGGAATTACGGGCAAATGGGAGAGTGGGAAAAAAGTAAATATTATGGCGAGCGATCTATAGCAATTAATTTGGGACATGCGCGTTGGTATCATGGGATAGTGTTTGCATACTATTATCAAAAAGAAAACTATGAGAAAGCGTTGTTTCATGCTCTTGAATCATACCAGCCAGAAGTTTTAACGTCTCATATCGCACTTGCTGTTTCTTATGTAGGAACGGGTCATTTTGAAAAAGCTTTAAAAGTAGCGCGTCAAATTGAGGAGAGATATCCGAAATTTTTAGAAGGTCCAGAAGAATTTATCAATGCATGGAGCTTTAGACAAGAGTTCGTAAAAAAGTTGGTAACGGATCTTGAAACCGCAGGGGTGAATTTTTCTAAAAAATAGTGTTTCGTGTCTTCGCTCGTAAGAGACTGTTTTATAAAAATTATTAAGGTTTAAACGCCGTTACTAACAGTATGAAACTTACTGTTAGTGCTAAATAGGTGTCTAATGAATGTATGGAAAATCATTACTTAATTTAAAGGTTTTGGTTATCTGGCTGCGTAACTGCGTAACTGCGTTCCCCTGATGATTTGTTGTTTTCAATTTTGCTACGAAGGATAAATGGTATGAGTAAAAGCACGGATTTTATATCTTTGATTAAAGGTGAGGATTCACCACAAGATGAAATAATAATGGTTGATCGTCAACGACAGGAATTGGTTGATTTTATGTTGGCTGTTGATGCAAAAATAAAATTAGCTACAGAACAGGGTGTAAATTGCTTTATTGGCGCTTACAACCGAATTGTGAATGATATTAAAGAAATTATTCAACAGTTTGAAAGTGCAACAATGAGTTTTCAAGAAGCTTACAAAGAGATTACATCATTGTATGTCTTTGCGGAAATGTATTTAAAATTAGAGGATGAAAAAGTTTAGGCAAAGTATCTAAACAAATTGCGCGGGTATATAGCGTTCCCCCACCTATAAATCCGCAGACTTTAAAATCGGCATTAGAGAATCTCTAACGCCGATTTTTCTTTTAAGAGGTCGGAAATGCGTTGGTCATTTGTGTGTTAGGGTGAATAAGGCTGTGGACAACATGGGGAAAAGTGCCAGAAACATTTTACAAAAGACATAATACTGCTTTATTTTTATAGTTGGAGAAAAAGGATGTGTACGAAATACAGCCTTGAAGGGAAATCACAATGCGCAATGTGCCTCAAAATAAAAACAATTTAAATAAAAACGCAGCGGTGAGATTAAAAGCCGCGAACTATCAAGCTGATGGCGATCGTCCGTTTAACCGTCTCTTGGAAGAGAGAGAAGAAAGAGAACGTCGCGAGCTAGCCCGTGATATGCGAACACGGAAGGTGAAAACCGTGTCCCCTGCAAATGGAGCACCAAGAAGACAAGCATCAAAATCAGGTACACAGCAAATTATGGATTTGTTGAAGGAGTTTAATGTCCGCCTGAAACGTGACGAGTTGGAGCGTGAGCGTCTCTGGAAGGAGATGGAGTCTCTTCAGGTTACAATCGACCATCAAAAAAGCAGGGCCGTTACACAGCCAAATAATATAGATAAATGGAAGCGTGTAATGGAGGACAATCAAAAGGCCCTTCATTCTCAAATTGAAAATACCCGCAAACTCCATAGTGATATGCAAGAGCGCATGGAAACGGTTGAAACGACATCTGGCTCTGTTGCATTGCGTTTCGATGATGTGTTAACCGAACAACGTCGTCTATCTCGTCGTGTAGACACTGCCGTAGAAGATAAGACACGTCTTTTGAAAAAGATGGAAAATCTGGAGGATGCACTCACACAAACACAAGACACGTTACGTGCGAAAGCACTTGTGTTACTAACAGATCAAGCAACAGCGTCTAAAACAAACTTGCGCCAAGTGCCCGCATATGAAGAGTCCTACACACCTAAATTTGAGCAAGCACCTCGCAAAAAAGAAGACCCAATTTTTGTGCACGGGAATAATGGCACAAAGCGTGAAGAAAGCTTTATGCAACACCCTGCGAAAATGAATGCGCAATCAACCTCTCGTTGGGGATACTATGCAACGGCGGCATCTGTGATCGGAATTCTAGCTGTGGCGGGAGTTCTTGTATTGCAACAGAACACACAAGACACTGGATCATATGACTTTGTAACATCAAATTCTCAAAAAATTGCAACAGTTGCTCCAACATTTGAAAACATTGATATGGCGGCGCTTGCTCCATCTATGAATGCGATTGAGCCAGGTAGAAACTCTGATGCACCAGTACTGACCAGCGTACAAGACTTCGAAACAAACGAAGTCAAAAGAACAACTTTACCTGCAACAGGGCTTAAGAAAGAGATTGTAAGAGCAGAGCAAAGATCTGTGGCATTACTTGTTAATAGTGTGCCACGCGGAGATTTGATGTCTGTGATTGGCGTGGATGCGTCTTTGCCTGAAATGGTGAAAGCCATTGAAGTTGAGGCGTTGCAAGATAATGCCGCCGCTCAACATGACTTGGCCGCAATTTATACGGCAGGGCATGGCGGCGTAAAAGCCAATATGACGAAGGCAGCACAATGGTTTGAACAAGCCTCTTTTAATGGTGTTGCAAATGCCCGCTACAATCTCGGCGTTCTATATCACCAAGGACTAGGCGTTGAGAAAAATGAAAGCTATGCGATTGATCTATATAGAACGGCCGCGCACCTTGATCACCCAGAGGCACAATATAATCTAGGAATTGCTTATATTGAAGGCGTTGGTGTTCCTCAAAACGTTGGTTATGCGGCACATTATTTTGAAGAAGCGGCAACAAATAACGTGATGGAAGCGGCGTATAATTTAGGTCTTATTTATGAAAATGGTCTGTTAGGCGTGCAACAGCCAGATGAAGCATTGTTTTGGTACAAAGTTTCTTCAAGCAAAGGAAGTCTTGAGGGACGGCAAGCACTTGAGAGCTTGGCAGATAAGCTAGAGCTTAATCCATCAGATATAGATGCGCTCATCAGTCGGATATCATTGTTAAAACCAAAGGTTAATCTTGTTCTTGGAATACGTTCGCAAAAGGAGGCAGCGACGGCGTTAACGCAAGCCGTTGATGTTGCGCCAGTGCCAGTAAGTGTAAAGACGGTATATACAGAAACACCATCTTTTGAATTAGATATGATGGCAACCAATATCACACCAGGATCAGATGCTGTGATTGTGGCCCAAATTCAGGAACAATTGATCAATCTTGGTATGTACCCAGGTCCTGCGGATGGAATCGTTGGACCTGTGACGCAAGATGCAGTGAGATCCTATCAATCCTCTAACGGGATTAGCTCAGATGGCGTTGCCTCAGAAGATTTGCTTGTACATATGCTTGCACGTGAGTTTGAACTAAATACATATCCTTCATCTGGTTTGTTTGAGGATGTTGGCTCGCAAGAGTAATCCTTTCTCCTTATGACCTTACCCCTTTCGATATTTATTATCTGTTGCGATGAGGTAGAGCGCATCGGTCTAGTGCTGGAAAGTGTCAAAAATTTGTCCGATGATATTGTTATTGTCGATAGTGGAAGCACCGACGGCACGCTTGAACTGGTCAAGAAATATACAGATCGTGTGTATCACAAGAATTGGGAAGGGTTTGGGCAACAAAAAGTCTATGGGGAAAGCCTGTGCAGGCATGACTGGATACTCAATCTTGATGCCGATGAAATCCTACTTGATGATATAAGAAAAAGCATCAAGCATGTCTTCGATACGCCAGAGACTGAGCGGGCAGGGGCTTATTCAATACGGATATGTCATGTAAGCCATCTATCAAAATCGAAAAAACCTCAATTATTTTGCCCTGTGAACATAACCCCGCGTTTGTACGATAAAAAGCGCGCAGGATTTAAGGATAGTACGGTACACGATAAATTAGTTGTGTTTAATAGGGGGAAGATGGACGTGCTAAAAGGCCGTGTTGCGCATCTCTCACTTAAATCTTTTGCACATATGCGCAAGAAAATTAAAAGCTATAGTGAGCTTCAAGCACAGGCGTGGTTTGAAAAGGGGCGTAAGTCAAGTCTTTTGACGTTACTTTATGATCCACCGGCATTCTTTCTAAAAAGCTACTTTTTAAGAAGGCTTTGTTTCGTGGGCTATGAAGGCTTAATGATTTCCCTCGCTATTACAAGTGGCCGTACCCAACGCATATTGCTAACGCGCAAAAAGTGGGCGGAACGGAGCAAAGAAAATTAATTCTTATCTCGTAAGGTTCATTTGTGCACCATGGCTCATTTGCATACCACGGCTAAAATGAGGAAACTGCAATGCAGCTTTCATAAAAGGTGGTTGCACGCTAAGACGTGAGCCAACGGCCGGAGCCGCGTATATGTTACTAAGTTTTGACATACCCATATTAGATCAAGAAACACGATATTCTGTCAAATGAAATATGGTAAACCATTGAAGTTAAATAATAATAATGTTAATAAAAGGTTAACGGTTAGCTGTTCTTCCAGCGAAGGCGAGGGTTTCTTGCTGCACCAACTTCATCTAAACGCCTACGCGGGGCAGAAATTGGATATGTGTGGAATTTATCCGTATC
>JAESUK010000108.1 GCA_016763095.1 Alphaproteobacteria bacterium | reverse complement strand
TTACTGCGCCAACATAGCCCATGTCACGGACAGCTTTTGCTGTGAGTGACCCGATGGCTTCACGTTCATCTTCTGAAAGACACGGAGAAGGGGCTTCTTCGAGCACTTTTTGATGACGGCGTTGGATAGAACAATCACGCTCTCCCAAATGAACAGCATTTCCGTGTTTATCACCGAAGACTTGAATTTCAATATGACGTGGTTTTAGTAGGAATTTCTCCATGTAAACCGTGTCATCGCCGAAGTTTGCTTTTGCTTCACTCCGTGCTGTGGAATATGCTTCTGCATAATCTTCTTCGCGTGTGACCACTTTCATTCCGCGACCACCACCGCCAGATGCGGCTTTGATGATAATAGGGAAGCCCATTTCAACAGCTTCTTTACGCCCTGTTTCCATGTCTTCAACAGCACCTTCAGAACCAGGAACTACTGGAATGCCAAGCTTAATAACTGTTTTCTTTGCCATCACTTTGTCACCCATGGTGTCAATGTGTTCAGCCTTTGGTCCAATAAATGTAAAGCCATGCTCTTCTGACATACGGACGAATTCTGCATTTTCAGATAAGAACCCGTATCCTGGGTGAATAGCATCTGCGTTTGTTAGTGAGGCTGCGCTTAAAATCGCATGAATGTTAAGGTAACTGTCTTTTGCTGCTGGTCCGCCGATACATACAGATTCATCAGCCAAACGAACGGCCATAGAGTTGGCATCTGCTGTTGAGTGAACAACAACAGTTTGGATTCCCATTTCTTTACAGGCGCGGTGAATACGAAGAGCGATTTCGCCACGGTTGGCAATCAGAACTTTTTTAAACATGTTTCGTTACTTTCTTTTCCTGTTCGTTGTTGCCTGTAGCTTTCAAAAAAAAGTTAAGCAACGATGATACAGAATGTTATTCGATCACGACGAGGACATCACCAAATTCAACAGGCTGTCCGTTTTCAATGAGGAGTTGTGTTACAGTCCCGCTTTTTGGTGCTTTAATTGGGTTCATGACTTTCATCGCTTCTACGATGATCAATGTGTCCCCAGCGACGACAGAAGCGCCTTTACTTACGAATGGAGGATTACCTGGCTCGGCTTGGAGGTAGGCTGTTCCAACCATTGGTGATGTAACTGCACCCGGATGTGTTGCTGTTGCGCCTGATGGGGCATCTGTGTTGGCTGCTTGTGGCACAGTTGGGTCTGAATGCATCATAGGAGATACGTTTCCGCTACCGTTTTGGATGACTGTTCCGCCCTTGTTCACACGTATAAGTGTTTCACCTTCGGCAACTTCGATCTCTGTAAGACCTGTTTCGTTAAGGAGCTCAGCCAGCTGTTTTATTGCTTTTTCGTCTATTTTCATAAGAATATCTTTTTTTTATCCTAAATTGATTTCGATTATTGTTTAATGCTATTTGCGATAAAAGTCAAAGCCTCAGTGTAACCGAGAGCTCCTTGTCCAGAAATTGTATGGGTTGCGACATATTCAATGAATGAATGGTGACGGAATTCTTCGCGGGTTTTTGGATCGGAAAGATGAACTTCTATGATTGGGCATTGGTGCATTTTAAGGGCGTCCAGAATGGCAACTGAAGTGTGTGTGTAGGCGGCGGCATTGATGATAATCGCATCCACATTGTTAATTGCTTCTTGTATCCAAGTGACGAGCTCGCCCTCATGATTAGACTGCTTGCAAGCCACGGTCATCCCAAGGGATTTTCCATGTTCTTCGCAGTTGTGGTTAATGTCAGCAAGGGTTGTGTGTCCGTAGATCTCTGGCTCGCGTGTGCCGAGTAAGTTGAGGTTGGGACCATTTAGGATAAGAATTTTTTTCATGATCTAGGCATCTATCGAGGTGTTTCAAGGGGCGCGTTGCTGGGTATCTTGCATTTCTGAAGCCCTCTTTGTTCCATAAGGAAGACAAATTCATCTTGCGTTAGAATTGGAACAGGAAGGGATATAGAACCTGCATTTTTAAAGTTTACATTCAAAGCAAAAGTGCTGTGTTTGGGAATGCTATTATCTATGGTTTTAACTTTGAGATATGCGGCGCGACCACGGTAAATAATGGAGGCATTTTTCGGGAGGGTGATTGCTTTAAATTCTTTAAGGGTTACAGTGTCTTTTGTTTCTGAGGCGAGAAAAACTTCGCTTTTCATAGAAGTTTCAAAGCTTTCCACAACTTCATCTTCGCCTTTATTTTGGATAACAAAAAATACATTCAATTCTGATTCCCATTCTGACTTTTCAGGAGAGGGGATGGCTTCTACGGCGAAGATATTGCGAATCCGAAGGTCACCAAATTGAAGACGGTCACGTTGTACGCTAGAGGGAATTGTCCCACAATAGTTTTTCTGATTTGACCCCATAATATCATTGAGTACATCAGCAAAGCTTGGTGTAGGCACAAAAAAAGCACATATCAGAGCTATAAATATAGTCTGAATTATGTGCTTTTTATAATTGTTTATAACCATAATGGCTGTGTCTATTTAGCTCTGATGTCTTTGATCATTTTAGCCAAAGTTTCGTATGGAACATATCCACGCACAACTTGGTCTTCGATGATAAAGCCCGGAGTTCCAGAAACACCGAGTGATTGAGCAAGCTCACGGTTTTCATCAAGCTGTTTTTGAATGTCTTCATCCTGAACGTCTTTTTTAAGTTTATCGACATCAAGTCCAGTAACCTCAGCAAGTTTCAGAAGTTCGTCTTCTGTTTTTTGCCCTCTGTGGTTCATGATTGCTTGGTGATATTCAAAGTACTTACCTTGTTTTTCAGCAGCGAGTGACCATTTTGCGGCAACGCCTGATGCTTCTCCCAAAATTGGAAGCTCAATAAAGACCACTTTGATTTGATCGTCTGCTTTGATAAGTTTTTGCACGCCTTCAAGGGCACGTTTACAATAACCACAGTTGTAATCAAAGAATTCTGCAACAATAATGTCGCCGTCTTTGTTTCCTGCATATGGGTATGTGTTGTTTTCTTTAAGAGACTTTGAAAGGTTTTTTGCTTTTTCCTGAGATTCTTCTTCAACACGTGCGAGCTCTGTCACACGGAAGTTTTCAAGAGCGGTGATGATCGCATCAGGGTTTTCTTTGATATATTCTGCGATGATGCTGTTAATATCTTTGATTTGATCTTCTGAGAAAGAACCTTCTGCATGTGCAGCGGGTGCAAAGAATGTTGCTGCAATGATTGCAGAGGCTGTGGCGATGAATTTTTTCACGAGTGTGTCTCCTTTAATAATAATCGTAACTCATAATACTAGGGCATTTTTTTTAAGGTTCAAGAGGTATTGTTACGGGTTTAACTTTCCTCACGCTGTTTTATGAGGTTTAAAATGTCTTGTGCGTGGAACCAATCGGTAGACCCATTGTCTAAATGCTTCAAAGCTTTGTTGATCCGTTGTTTGGCATAATCGTTTTGTCCTTTAAGGATCGCCTCTTCTGCGAGATGTACGTTTGCCTTTCCTTCTTGCCCCAACCGTCCGTAGGCTGTGCCTAATAAGCGTTGGATACGGAGTGATTTTGGTTCTGTGAGGTATGCTTTTTTAAGCTCTGAAATCGCCTCTTTTAAAATAGCAGGATTACTTTCTGTACTTTCAATGAGCGCGTGTGCGTATGCTGTGCGAATGAGCGCGGGCTCTGAAACATTTTGGATAGCTTTTTTATAGTAAGGGAGTGCCTCTTTGATGTCCCCAAAATCAACAAGCATTTGTCCCTTTAACTCTAAGAAGTAAGGATTATTGGGTTCAAGGTTTAGGAGTTTGTCCACGCCTTTAAGCGCCTCTTCTTTCTTATGAAGGCGGTAATTGGAAATTGAACGTGCATATAGGGCTGTTATTGATGTGTCGGTTTGGCTGTATGTCCATTCCACATGTTGTGGGTTAATAAAGCCAGTAAGCTTACCTTTTAGGCGATTGAAGGTTTCTTTTTTGTCTTTTGACATCCCTGTTTTAAAGAGAGGAGAGGATTCGGCGCGAATTTTAATTGCATCAATCCGATTGCGGGTTAGAGGATGGGTTCTTACATATTCAAGTTGTTGTGACTGTGGAAGCAAATCTTGATCTTGGAGTTTTCCAAAGAAGCTTACTAGCCCTTCTGGGTCAATCTTGGCTGTTTTCAAAAATGATAATGCAGCTTGATCGGCGCTGGATTCATGAGAACGGCTATAGGACAGAAATTTTCTTTGTGCAGTTAGATTGGCGGCGGTTGAAACTGCACCCGCTGCGCCAGCATTTCCCGATACAATGGCAGCACCTACGCCCAATATAGTTCCAAGCATTGTTTCGTAGGAGGCGTTTCTTAACGCTTCATGGGTGCGGATAAGGTGTCCGCCACTGATATGCCCTAATTCATGGGCGATGACACCAAGAAGCTCTTGAGGATTATCGGCTTTCTCAATCAAGCCTGTATAGATGAAAATATTAGAGCCACCCGCGACAAAGGCATTAATCCCAGAATCTTGTACAAAGATGATATTGACGGATTTGGGAGAAAGTCCTGCTGCGATAATGAGGGGCTCAGACCATTTTTTTACGGCGGTCTCTAATTCAGTGTCTCGAATAATACCTTGTGCACTTACTTGGCTAGAAATAAGTGAACAAATCACCAGTGCAATGAGAAAGATATGTTTCATATCTCCATGATATAGGGCAAAATACATTTGTGTAAATGTTTTTAGGAATTTAAATGGACTCGTATTTTGCATTTTTTTTAGACTGGATAGATGTTTTGTGGATTCCTGCAGCCATTTTTATTGTCCATAAACACCAACGGGTTAAAGCTGTTTTGTTTATTTTTGCATGTATGATCTCATTGAGGTTGCAGGCTGAAATGATTGAATTGACAGGGTTTTCGACAGGGTTTACGGGTCTTTTTGATGGTAATGTTTTCCAAAGAGGTTTGATCTTTTACAGTGTGTGTATTGCGCTGTATCTTATTATTTCCTATTATTCGCCACGGACGAGAGGGGTCATTTATATGGCAGCTTCTCTTTCAATCTTCTTTATGGCGTTTTTTGGATCAATGATCTTGATGGCACTCTAATCATTCATCTTAGCCTTCTGACAGCGTTACTGCGCCATTGTATTACAAAGTTTTGTTTACAGCGTTGTAATATAAAGATATGAATGTGCTTATGACTAAGAAAAAAACACCAAGTGGGCGTGAACCAGCCAAAAGATTGAAAACTGCAAGGGGACGGACAACGTCTTCATCGCGTTGGTTGCAACGCCAATTGAATGATCCGTATGTCCAAAAGGCACAGATTGACGGATATCGTTCACGCGCCGCATATAAAATTAAAGATATTGATGACAAGCTTGGTTTTTTTAAACCTGGTGTAACGGTTGTTGATTTGGGCGCAGCCCCAGGTGGTTGGGCGCAAGTTGCAATGGAGCGTCGTGTTAAAAAGGTTGTTGGAATTGATTTATTACCGATTGATCCTTTGCCCGGTGTGGTCTTTCTTGAAATGGATTTCACAGATGATGAAGCATTGGTTGCGCTTGAGCGTGAGATTGAAGACAAAAAAGTTGATGTTGTGATGAGTGATATTGCCCCTAATGCCATGGGACATAAACAAACAGATCATCTGCGCATTATGGCACTGGTTGAGCTGGCTTATGATTTTGCGATTAACAATTTAAAACCAGATGGTATTTTCATTGCCAAAGTTTTTCAAGGTGGGGCGCAACAAGATATAGTTGCGACTGCCCGAAAAGATTTCAAAACTGTGCGCCATATTAAACCCCCATCCAGTCGCCAAGATAGCTCTGAGACGTTCTTTATTGCGAGTGGATTCCGAAAAGTTTAATTTTCCATTTGTTCGGTTTTAATTGAGAGATAAATTCTGTTACGCTTTTTTGTTTACTGCGTTTAGAAGCTCTTCACCTAAATCTTTTACGATTGGAATGATTTGAAGGCTGGCTTTGTAAGCTTGCGTAGCTTGAAGATTATTGACCAATTCCTCACTTATATTGACGTTAGGAACACCAATTGAGCCGTTTTTATCGGCAAAGGGTGAGTCGGGGCTGTATGAGATGATTGCACCCGGCTGACGCGGGAGTACAGTTGCTTTTACTCCGCCATTTAAACCGTTTTGAGAACTGGACGTGATATTTACATCAATTGCTTGATACGGTTGATTAAGACTGTTTGGATCAAGAGACCCTACAACGTCCGCATTCGCAATGTTCAATGCCCCAGCCGATATCTTTGTCGATTGGGCAATAATTCCACTTATAGCGCTGTTTAGTGCATTAATCATTTGTTCATTATATCAGCGTATTAATAATAAAGCGTTAAAAAAACGAATGACGGACCAAAAGGAGAAAAGTCATGAAAAAGTTGGTATTGTGTGGGGTTATCTTATCTATGGGAAGTATTGCAGTCTCAAGTACCGCGATGGCTGGCCCAAAATGGAAACAATGGGGACGACCTATGTCAGAGCTTTCGCGTGGATTTGAGCGTATTGATCATCTGCATAAGTATGAGTCCTCTCGATATGAGCAACCGCTACAGTGGGAAAATGCGGAGAAAGAGCTTCTTTTAGATGTGTCTAAGCTATATACAGCGGGCATTATTAGAAAACAGTATTTTGATAGAGATGATGTTGCAACGATTGAGGTTGGCTCTAATTTTTATCACCTTTCAGGAGTAGATAAACGCCGTGTCGTGAAAAGCTTTGATACTGTTTATAATCGAACAGCAGAAGGTGCACGCCAAATTCGTGTTAAAGATTGGAAAACACGTGAAGTCATTGGTGAGTATGGCCCTGAAGGACTGTATCTACAATAAAAGGTAAGGAATATAAAACTTAGAACGAGAGGCTTACAGTCTCTTGTTTTAGTTTGTCCCAGTATTTTAGTTTAAGACTTACATTTGGTTGTGATGGAGTGTGAAACTGATCATTTTTATGTTCTCCTGCCAGCTAGACCATGATCTATCCACCTTTTTGTCTCCCTCCGTCATTTCTAGAGAGATGAGTGCTTCCAGATCACCCATGATTTTTATGGAGAGGCTTTTACCGTCAGAGTTTGAACTCATCATGCCCCCTATAACTGAACCAATTACACCATCTATGCTTATTTTATCTTTATTGGTTATGACATAGCTACCGAGTTTAATTTCAAAAGGTTTGCTTGTGTCTACTTCTTGAGAAAGATCTATAAGATTTTCACTCGTCAAAATATCAATTGTGCCAGAAAATTTTATGTCTTGGGCCTTGGTAAATCCAGTGCCTTTGATTTCTATGTCTAGTGAAATAAATTTACCGTCTTCAGTTGTTTTTGGAAAAGAGCCAAGTTTGTATGTTGGTTTCCCCATGCGGTTTTTGCTTATATCCTTACCGTTTAAAGTAAGTGTAGTGGCTTTAACCGAATCTTCCTTTGGACCAACTAAATTTTCACCTTTAATGAAGAATGAAATAACAGATTGAGCATCACTGTTCATACAATGTTGCGGTTTTTCGCTGAATGTAATGCTGTCTGGAAATTTTGAGCAGGATTTATAAGCGACTGGCTTTGAACCAAGCGTTGTCGCACTCTCAGCAAGCGTGAGCGTAGGATTAATTGAAAGGATTGATGTTGTAGCAATTATAATAAGGTGTTTAATGCTCATGGCGTTTCCCCTTTAATCTGTAAAATATTCTTGGTAAGGCTACGATAGGATGTGTTTTTAGACAAGAGTTAAGATTTTCCCTTAGCTGTTTTCTCACGCCAGATGATGATAAAGTTACTGGACACAACGATGGCACAACCAATGATGACGTTGGTTGTTGGAATGTCCTCCCAAAAAATATAACCAATGATGGTTGCCCAAACGACCCCAAGATATTGGACGGGGCTGATTGATGATGCAGAGGCAATGCGGAAGGCGTACGTTTTCATTGGTTGATTTATGAAGCCCGTAAGAATTAGTCCAAAGAGTAGCCACCCAAGCTCTGGGCTTGATGTCCATACAAACGGAAGAATTAATCCTGTGGCAATTGTTCCAAATAATAGAAAGTAAAATGTGGTGGTGAGGGCGCGCTCTGATTTTCCTAGAGACCTAAGCGTGATACTGATTCCTGCTACAATAAAAGCGTTCACAATCGCGATAGTAAGTCCCAGTTGTGAGGCGTTTATATCACTTGGTTGTATAAGGAATAATGTTCCACAAAAGGCGAAGAGCACGGCGCCCCATTTATATCGCCCGACTTTTTCTTTTAATAGAAGCGCGGAAAAGGCTGTAACGATAATTGGGGCAATGTAAGATATGGATGTTGCAGTTGATAGTGGGAGAATGGATACCGCCCAAAACCATAATGCTATCCCCGTATTTCCAAGCGCGGAGCGTCCAAGGTGAGCCAGTGGGCGTGATGTTTTCAGGACGTCATATTTTTTGAATACAATGATGTAAGCAGAGATAAGAATAAGCCCCCCGAAACTTCTGTAGAAAACAATTTCAATAGGGTGATAGCCAAGATCGCCAAGTGCCTTCCCGAATGCTGTCATGCAAATGACAAAGAAGGCTGCGAATGCGTAAATAGAAATGCCCTTGAGTGTATTCTGCTCCAAGTATCAATCCTTATTCATGTAACGTTCTGCCCAGCCTGATATGGCATGCGCAGCGTAAAGTGCTTCTTTTTTGTTGCTTAAAAGATGGTTGGCTGTATCAAGCGAGATAAAGCTTTTTGGATGTTTTGCGTAGGTAAATATTTGGGCAGCGTTTTCTATATCAACGACCGTATCTATGGGGGTGTGTAAAATAAGTAATGGCGTTTTGAGAGTCTCAATTGCGTGCTTCATATTTTGGGCTTCTAAATCCTGAATAAATTGACGCTTGATTGTAAAGGGGCGACCGATAAAACAAACCTCGGCTTCTCCCTCGTTCATGATCTCGTCCATATTTGCGGAAAAATTTTGTGCAACGTGGGTAGAATCAGCTGGTGCGCCAATTGTAACGACGGCCCTAATTTCTGGGATTGAGGGGGTGGCAACGATAACTGCCGCGCCACCAAGGGAATGCCCAATGATGAGTTTGGGAGCTTCCAATTCTTTGCGCATGAAATCGGCGGCATTGATGAGGTCTTGAACGTTTGATGAGAAGTTTGTGTTGGCAAAATCCCCCTCACTTGCACCAAGCCCTGTGAAGTCAAATCGTAGAACAGCGTAGCCTTCTGACACCAAAGCTTTTGCAACATTTGCTGCACCAAATACATCTTTGGTGCAGGTGAAGCAATGGGCAAAAAGGGCATAGGCTTTTATTTTTCCATCTTTAGGCACATCTAAACGTGCCGAGAGGTCATCTCCTTGAGAGCCCTTAAATTCTAGTTTTTGTTTTGTCATGATATGCGCGTTAGACCTCTAGATACGTTACAGATTCAATGTTATTTGTTTTCTTTATTTGGTTTCTGAACCATGTGAACTGACGTTTTGCGTAGTGGCGCGTATCTTTTGTGCCAATTTCTCGTGCTTCTTCGATTGTTTTTAGACCCAAGTGATAATCACGAAGAGCGCGATAGCCATGTGCCACAATTATATTTGCATCCTTTTCGACTTCGCCCTTTTCAACACGTTTATAGAGCGCGATGACTTCATTCATAACCTTATTGTTCAACATGATATCAAAACGCTTATCTATGTTTCTATAGAGTTTTTCACGCTCAGGAAGGAGGACAACGATTTCAAATTTCCAGTTTTTATCTGGACCTTCTTTAGGAAGGGACTGCCAATATGATAAAGGCTTTCCAGTGGCTTCTAAAACCTCCCATGCATGGACAAGGCGCTGGGTGTTATGTGGGTGTATTTTTTCGGCGATCTCTGGGTCTCGGGCTTTTAAAAGTTCGTGAAATGCGGGGTTCCCGACCATGATCTGTAATTTTTCAGTGAAGTGGCGAGTTTCAATTGGAATTTCTGGAATAGGGGATAAGCCCTCTATAAGAGCTTTGAGATAAAATCCTGTGCCCCCCACCAAAACAGGTGTTTGACCATTTTTAAAGCATTCATTGATTTCAGCCGTTGCCAATTTTGCCCAAAGCACGGCATCTGAGCGATCATTGCTATCAAGGATGCTGTAGAGCTTATGGGGGAAGCCTTCTTGTTCATCTTCGGAGGGTTGCGCCGTTAAGATTGGTAGATCTTTATAGAGCTGCATAGAATCGGCATTGATGATGACTCCGTTGCATCCACGTGCAACATCAATGGCATAAGATGATTTCCCACTGGCGGTCGGACCTGTAATTATTTTTATCTTGGGCATGGGTGGTTTCTAGGCTCTTTCTGTTGAGAGAGAGCCTATAATATATTTATGAAGATGGGAATTACTTAATGCTTGCAACAAGTATTGGTTTTGCATCTTGTGTGAAGCTTACTAAATTTGCCATGGATTGTACTTGAGACTTCATCCCATTAAAGAGTTTGGTGATTGTGCTTTTTCTCTCGTCTGAAGTTGTCTCTGCAAACTGGCAAGAATCTGACGCTATGTTACATACGCCTTCTGCACCTTCGGCAAGCATACGTTCCGTGAGTTGAGATTGTGCAGCGAGCGTTAACTCGGTTGCGTTCACCAATCCATGATCAAGAAGCTTCATTTGTGCGTCTGTGCTTAACATGTCTATTGTTGCCATGTTGTGATCAAGCAATGTTTTCATGTCTGCTAATGATTTATCATGACCAAGTTCAACTGCGCTTGCGAGCATTTCAATTCCCAAGTCAAAATCTTTAGGAAATCCAAACTTCTCATTTAAAAGTCCAATTGCCGCATCGTTCATTGCCTGTGGCTGCCCGTTTATCGCATTTGCAAGAATGTCTTTGGCTTGTCCCGTGACTTCAAGTGCTGCAAGTGCTGTTTCAGGGGCAACGGCATCGAGTAAATCAGTGTGTGCTTCCAAGTAGGCAACATCTTTGATCGCGCCAAGGTGACCCATGTCCGCGGCTTGTTTCATAAGTTGTGCGCCAAGCTCTCTGTTTTGTTCAAAGCCAAGTTTGTCATTTAAAAGCCCGTAAGCGGCTTCTTTCATTGCGTTCTTATTTCCATCAAGTGCTTTTTCAACAAGTGCTGGGTTTTGATCCGCAAGCGTTGCCAATGTTTCCAGTGATGTTGGCGGGGTGGTCTCTTCAATAACAGGCGGGGCTTTTTCAATAACTTCAGGTGTGCTTTGTGTAAGAATTTCTGGCTCAGATTGAACAATTTGTGGTTTAGGTGTTGTGGTATTCTCTTTTCCAAATGACCA
>JAESUK010000107.1 GCA_016763095.1 Alphaproteobacteria bacterium | reverse complement strand
TGCTTAATCATCTTGATCATACTGGTGGTGTTTTGTTCATTCCCGTCGATATGCCTCTTTTGAGCATAGATATTTTGCGCCTGTTGTTGAAGCAAGAGCGAGGGGAGTGTTTTGAAAACCATCCTCTCCCTGCCCTTATAAAAGCCACCCAAGTGCAAACTCGACATGACTCCGTGAAAGACCTATTAAATGCCTTGGATGTGTCCTCCATTGCTTTACCGCAAGAGCTGAATAAGTGCATGACAAATACAAACACACCAGAAGACTGGGGCAAGGTTCTTTGCCCATGAATCTTAAAATTGAAGATCAGCATTTAACCTTTAAAATTACTCAGGAAGAACTAAACACACTTCTTGAGCAAACGCCTTTAAGCATAAAAACAACATTATTGTCAGTAATTATAAGTCCAACAGGACAAAGCAAGACAATCCAATCAACTTTGAAGGCTGACTCACTAACTCTTGTTATCTCTCCTGAGCTATTACAGGAACTATCCAACATGGGAAAAAATAGAGAGGGAATAATTCAACAAACAGATGATTTATCTATCACGCTTCAAGTTGATATAAGAAAAGAGCATCGAAAGTGATAGCTCTCAGCATTTCCTTTTTTATAACGGCGATGCTTTATGCTGCTGTTGGGTTTGGAGGGGGATCAACCTATAGCGCGCTGTTGGTTTTGGCAGAAACCGATTATCGCATTCTGCCCTCTATTGCGCTTCTTTGTAATCTGATTGTTGTCATTGGCGGAACATACAAGTTCTCACGCGCGGGGCACATAAATCTTCGGCGCATTGCACCATGGATTGTCACATCTGTTCCTGCGGCATGGCTTGGGGGCTATCTGGATATTCCCGAAATGGTGTTTATTGGATTGCTTGGGGTTTCATTGCTTATCGTTGGAATGCGTATGCTTTGGTTTAAAAGAGAGATTGATGACACACATAATATTGAACAAGAAACAATTAATAAGCACCGCTTCCTACCCCCAATTATTGGAGTAATGCTTGGGTTGTTGTCTGGGCTTGTTGGTATTGGTGGCGGGGTTTTTCTCGCACCTATCCTGTATCTTATGCATTGGGATAGTGCCCGAAAGATTGCGGCAACATGTAGCATCTTTATTCTTGTCAATTCACTCGCGGGATTAATTGGGCAAATCATGAAGCTAAGCAATATGGCGCTTGTCAGTGATATTTCTGCCTATTGGCTGTTATTTCCTGCTGTGCTTATTGGTGGACAAATTGGATCATCCATGGGAGCAAAGCACCTTAATCCAAATACATTACGTGTTATGACGGCGTTATTGATTTTATATGTAGCGGTGCGTTTAATTTGGCGTTGGTGGGAAATGAGTGTTTAAGAGCACTTCACCCACGCGGCATACCCGCCCGACATATTATTGATGTTCAAATAGCCTTTGGCTTTAAAAATTTGTGCCGCTTTCTCTCCACGAATCCCTTTTTGACAGTACAAAATAATCTCGCAATCTGTTGGAAGGTCTGGAATTGTGCCTTGCATCAAATCAGAGAGCGGTGCATGTCTCGCGTTTTCTATATAACCTTCATTCCACTCTTCAATTTCACGGACATCAATCAGAATGGCAGAAGAATTCAAGCGCGCTTGCTCTGGCGTGACCTCTTGGACAAAGCCGCACACAGGTGATGAATATTGAGGCACAATTTCTTTTTGCGCCTTTGAACACACAGTACAGTTCTCGTTTTTGGATATACGCAGGCGCTTGCTCTCCATCGTGTGCATATCAATTGTCCATAAACAGCCTGAAAGAGGAGGAAGATCTTTGTTCTCAAGGATAACTTTAATCGCCTCCATCGCCTGTGTCGTTCCCACAATCCCTGCAACTGCGCCTATCACTCCTGCTTGCGCGCAGTTTGGTACATGTCCTTTTGGAGCTTCTGGGAATAAACATCTATAACATGGTCCATCCTGATTATTAAAGACAGAGACTTGCCCATCAAAGCCGAGAATAGAGCCGTACACAAAGGGCTTATTGGCTTTAACCGCAACATCATTAATCAGGAACTTTGTCGAGAAGTTATCTGTTCCATCAATAATGACATCATATTTTTCGAAAAGCGCTTGTGCATTTTTATCTGTTAACTCTTCAGGACAGACATCAATTTCTATTTCAGGATTAAGTGCAGTTAAGCGTGTTTTTGCCGCTTTCGCTTTGTTCACACCGATTTGATCTGTCGTAAATAAAACTTGGCGTTGTAGGTTCGTTTCCTCAACCACGTCAAAATCAACGATGCCCAAATGCCCAACGCCTGCCGCTGCCAAGTAAAGAAGTGCAGGGCACCCTAACCCACCTGCACCGATACACAACACAGACGCGTTTGATAATTTTTCCTGCCCAGACTCACCAATTTCTGGCAATATAACTTGGCGTTCATAGCGGTTTTTATCACTCATAGAATCTACTTTTTAACATTCTGTACAAAACTTAGAGGTCACATCTTTTTCAAGTGATGCCTTCATCCCTGCCGTGCGTCCTTCTTCAATCGCCACGGCATGTGATACGCCGTTGCTCATTTGATATGCGGCCCAAAGTGCGCCAACACGGTTTCCTGATCCACAATTCACCATAATAAGACCGTCTGCTTGTTCGTAGATTTTACCGAATTCGTCAACTTGTTCCTTTGATATACCTTCTGCGCCAAAAACTGGAATATTGTAATAAGTTGCGCCTGCGGCTTCAACTTCCATGCCTGCGGCAATCGTTACATCATCTTGTGTTCTAAGGTCGATGAATGTTTTAACACCCTTCTTTGCAAGCTCCTTAAACGCGCCTGATGACGGTGTTCCAGAGGTTGCATGCTTTGATGATGCGCGGTTGTAGTGTTTTACGTTGGCATTAAGCTCTGATGCAAATGGCAACCGCTTCACATCCTGTGTTTGTTGCGCCCATGATAGATTTGGGGCGAATGTTGCTATAGTTAAAAATAGAACAAGTATCAGTTTCATGGCTAATCCCTATATAAACTTTGATTTAATTTCAGAGCATATAATGGATGTATTGCCTTATAAAAGTCAATTCATAACCGCATTTATAGATGGGTTATTAGAAACGGAACCTAAGCATCATAAGAGCGCGGATCATAGAGGTGGTCTTTACTTCCATTCCTGTGTTCTGCAGAGCGAATATAACGATCTCCCGCCCGAACTGAAAAACCAAATGCGCCAAAGATACTTAGTGCAGAAAGGCCAATCAACGCACCACTTCCAAAAGTATGTTCTGGAGAGGCCGTTCCAACCCTATAAACACTGCCGCTGTATGCTTTAAGCTCGCTACGATCAACAACTTCTTTCGCGTCCTCAACAAGGCTCCCTGCCGTAACGCCAACAACAAATAATGCCGCGGCGGCAAATGATGCCTTATGTCCTGATACTGCGCGTTCATGAGACCAGTGGGCTCTCACATCTTTTAGGGTCTTCATTTTATAATCCAATCTATATATACTGCCATCTGGACACACCCCAGATTTGAGGCGGACATTACATAAATCTAATAAAAACGTCAATATATTTTCATAACTAAAAATATCTTAGAAAATGACAAGCCCAACAAGCATCGGGACAGCGTTCCAATCTTGCTTGTAAAGTTGTCCCGTTCATATACATTTACATCATGTTAAAAGAACGGATATCATTTTCTATTCTTATATTGTGCGTAAGCTTATGGTCTTTCGCACCCTCCATTTCGTTTGTTTTCCAAATGAATGTAGGGAGTAGCTATATGATGGAAATCTGCACACCAAGCGGATTAACCACTATTGCAGTAGATGAGACGGGAAACATTCCAACAGAGGAGAATAATAACGGTCATCCAGCATGTTCGTTCTGTGCAATCGCCAGTACAACTTGCGGAGCAACAATCCCCCTTCCAATTACAGCACAACATCTATTTATTAATAACAACGCCCAGAATCAGGCAGATTTCAGAGAATCTGTACTCTCCTCTTCCTTTAAAAGAGGTCTAAACACCCCGCCACGCGCACCACCTGTTTTATCTTAAAGACTAAAAACACTTATATCTTTAACGATTTAAAACAGGAGTTTCATTATGAATCGTACTATTTTATGCAGCCTAATGGCTGGCACTATTTGCACGTGGGGCTTTTCTTTTCAGGACGCTCAAGCACAACAAGCCTTACCAGAAATGAGTGTAGAAGCCACTGCGCTTCCTACCTCAACACCCAATTTTTCATTCATCCGTCCACAAGACCTTATCGGCGCAACGGCACATGACGGGGGCGATTTCTTAGGATCAATCCCAGGGATATCAGTAAGTCGGATAGGAGGACATGGCGTTGAGCCCGTTATCCATGGGCAACAACAAAACCAACTCAACATTATCAATGACGGAGCATATATCCATGGAGCAGGTCCAAATCGTATGGACCCCCCCTCTTCTTTCGCCGCCATAGAAACCTTTGATACAATAACCGTGTTACGCGGGTATCAAAGCGTCCAACACGGCGCAGGCGGTACAGGTGGTACAGTTCTGTTCGAAAGAAATGCCCTTCCTTTTGCCGACGATAAAGTTGAATGGTCATCTAATTTCGGATCAGGATATGAATCCAATGGTAATATTAAGAATGCCTATGCCGACGTAGCGGGTGGAAATTCAACATTCCAAATGCGCGCAATTGCAACAACTGCCGATGCACATAGTTATGATGATGGTAATGGCGATACAGTTCGGAGCGCATTTAAAAGCAATGCTTTATCTCTACTTCCTGTGTGGTCGCCAACGGAAAACACAGAAATCACGGCTGGTCTTGATATTATCAATACTGATGATGTTTTGTTTGAGGGTGCGGGTATGGATTCCCCAGAAGATGAAGTGATTACATACAGGTTTGGTGTAGATCAAAAAATCGAACACGATATCTTACGCAATATTACTTTTAATGCGTATAACAGTAACGTTGATCACTTGATGGATAATTTTACGCTACGTGAGAATCTAGGTATGAAGATGAAGACATCTTCTTCTTCCGATACATTTGGTGGAACATTGTCTGGTGACTTAGTTCTTCACAATGTGCCATTTACTTTTGGTGCTGACTTGCAAAACAATACCCGTGATGCAAAGCGTTTCAGTGGTATGGCGATGGCATCTGATGCAACAACACAGCAATCTTACATGTGGCCAGACGTGACATTGCGCCAAACAGGTATATTTGTTGAAGCCGAGCCTTACATCACAACAGATACGCTTCTTAGGGTTGGCGCACGGTACGACTATGTAAGAGCCGAAGCCAACGCCGCGAATCAAGTCTTTGGTGC
Source organism: Alphaproteobacteria bacterium (assembly GCA_016763095.1). Lineage (GTDB taxonomy): Bacteria > Pseudomonadota > Alphaproteobacteria > Micavibrionales > Micavibrionaceae > UBA1850. The sequence continues at coordinate 3,086 of JAESUK010000107.1, read as the reverse complement.
ATTAAGCGCAAACGCTCTTTATCTTCAACATTATGGCACAGAGGCAAAGGCACAAAACGAGCATAATTTCGGAGGGCTTCTTCGTCTTGAGCATGATCTAAGTGCGCAAACAACCGTCTTTGCAGGGATCAGTCGTTCTGTTCGAACAGCCGATGCCACCGAACGCTTTATGGCGGGGAACAGCGGTATGGCCGTTAACCGTTGGGTTGGTAATCCATATCTTGATCCTGAGAAGCATCATCAAATTGATATTGGTGTCTCCACAGGAAATGCTAAACGCTCCATTTCCCTCTCTGGATATTATGATGATATCAGCGACTTTATTATGCGTGATACAGCCCGTGGACAAGATGGAATTATTGCAACAAGTGGTGAGACCATCTATCGCAACATTGATGCTACTCTTGCTGGCTTAGAGCTAGAAACATCTTATCAGATTACCCCCAGATGGAATTTGAGCGGAACACTTGCTTGGACTTACGGAGAGAATGAGGAAGATCATGATGCTCTTGCTCAAATTCCACCATTAGAGGGGGATATTTCACTTGGTTACACCGTGCAAGACTGGTCTGTTGGCACTCGTATAAACTTTGCATCAAAACAAAGCCGTATTGACGATGATAGTTCACAACGCGATGTACAAGAGACCTCCGGATGGGCGAGCATGGATGTTTACGGGAGCTATGATTTAAAGCCATTTGAAGTACAGCTTGGTGCATCCAACATATTCGACAATGAATATGCTCTGCACTTAAGCCGTAGTAATGCGTTCGACCCTGTTGAAGTACAAATCAACGAACCGGGGAGATCCTTCTTCCTAAAACTCTATGCACGATTTTAGAGAGAGCAGAAGATTTTACGTTCAATAAATAATGGTAACGGGGCGCAGGAGGTATCTCTTTTGCCCTGTTTACCTACATTCACTAATAAATCACACGGGTATTTCGCCTTTGTGATCTCGCTTGCGATACATGTCATCGCATTTTCAAGCTTCATCGTGATTACAGGAAACTTTGGAAAAGAAGAACAGACATTAGCTCCCATGACACAAATCATTAATATTGATATGGTTGAGATAGTGGCAGAAGAGCCAGTTATAAAAAACCAGCAACCAAAAGAAAAAGTTACAATACAGAAAACACCGAGAAAGGTCGTCGCAACCAAAGAACAACCTCTTAAAGAAATCCAATCAGTTGCTTCTCAAAAAGCGACAATAAGCCGAGGAGTAATTTCAATAGAGGACTATATCCAAACACTCTCTCGACATATAAATGCCTATAAATATTATCCTAAATCTGCGTTACGTCGCCAGATTGAGGGCTTAGTTACACTATCTTTTAAGATTGATCCGCAGGGCACACCTTATGACATGAGTTTTGTAACACACTCAGGGCATAGCATATTAGATAATGCGGCACAGCAAACATTGCGCAGAGCGAGCCCCCTACCATTACCTAAAAATGCACCATCAAGAGCATTCAATATCCCAATCCGCTATTCAATTAGATAGCCAGATCAATTATATTTCACATCAGATAAGACCGATTTGACCCTTATCAATAGTGTTTTCAGAAAAAGCCTCTAGTTCTACCTGAAAATATTTAAACAATAGGGCGGTCACCAATATGAAAAAAAAGTTCGAACAAAAACCTAGTTACACTTATGACGAACTGGTGACTTTTGCACATTCAGGTTTTGAAGGACAAGGTGACTCTCGATTGCCCCTCCCTCCGATGCTTATGTTAGACAGAATTACAAACCTGTCATCTGAAGGTGGCACATATGGCAAAGGTATTATTGAAGCAGAACTGGATATTAATCCCGACCTCTGGTTCTTTAAATGCCATTTTGAGGAGGATCCCGTTATGCCTGGATGCCTTGGGTTAGACGGTCTATGGCAATCTCTTGGTTTCTTCTTAGGTTGGTCAAGAAATCCAGGTATTGGTCGCGCGCTTGGACTTGGTGATCTTAAATTCTCTGGTCAGGTGCTCCCAACAACAAAACTTGTTAAATACGTCGTTGATATAAGACGTGTTGTTAAAGGTAAGCTCGTGCTTGGGATTGGTGACGGCAGAATGTACGCCGATGGCAAGCTGATCTATGAAGCCAAGGGGCTTAGAGTTGGCTTATTTGAAAACGTAGAATCTTTATAAGGACACATCACCATGAGCATCACTGGACGCCGCGTTGTTATAACGGGCATGGGTATTGTATCTTGTATTGGCAATAACACCCAAGACGTACTGACTTCTCTTAAAGCTGGAAAATCTGGCATTACATTTTCCGAGGAATATAAAGAGCTGAATTTTCGTAGTCATGTCTATGGCAAGCCAGATATCAACCTTGATGAATTAATTGACCGCAGAGTTCGACGATTTTTAGGAGATAGTGCGGCTTACACACATCTTTCCATGGAACAAGCCATCGCCGATGCTGGCTTAACGTTAAAAGAAATTAGTAATGAACGCGTGGGTTTAATTATGGGTTCTGGCGGGTCTTCAACGCGTACTATTGTTGAGTGCGCAGATATTACACGCAAAAAAGGGCCGAGACGCATTGGGCCCTATGCTGTGCCGAAAAGCATGGCGAGTACTAATTCTGCAACGACAGCAACGAATTTTAAAATCAAAGGGATCAATTACTCTATATCCTCTGCGTGTGCGACATCTGCGCATTGTATTGGTAATGCCTCAGAAATCATCCAACTCGGCAAACAAGACATTGTATTTGCGGGCGGCTCGGAGGAGCTTAATTGGAGCTTATCTAACTTATTTGATGCGATGGGTGCATTGTCTTCAAAATATAATGATTGCCCTGAAAAATCTGCGAGAGCTTATGATGCGGCACGTGACGGCTTTGTTATAGCAGGTGGTGGCGGTGTTGTGGTTTTGGAAGAGCTGGAACACGCGAAAGCACGTGGTGCTAAAATTTATGCAGAGCTTACGGGTTACGGCGCGACATCCGATGGTGCAAATATGGTTGCGCCAAGCGGTGAAGGTGCTGTGCGATGTATGAGGCAAGCCATCAACACTATTCCCTCGCCCATTACTTATATCAACCCACATGGCACAAGCACTGTGCTTGGT
>JAESUK010000015.1 GCA_016763095.1 Alphaproteobacteria bacterium | reverse complement strand
GGTTATAACCCCGACACATTGGTGGGACAATTCATTGCTCAACTTCAAATGAAACAAAGCGCATAAACACTCATATAAAAAGGAACTCAAGATGGCTCAATATATAATGATGTACCTCGGTGGAAACCCACCATCCACACCTAAAGAAGGCATGAAACACTTCAGTGAATATCAAAAATGGCTCTCCTCTTTGGGTGATGCTGTCGTAAGCCCTGCCAACCCGTTCAGAGACACACATACAGTACGCCCTGATGGAACAGCCATAGCCGAGAGCACAACATCCATGTCAGGCTTCAGCATTATAGAAGCTACATCCATTGAGGAAGCCCTTAAACACGCAAAAACCTGCCCCTTCCTCGACATAGGCGGAACCCTCGAAGTCTCCGAACTCGTAAAGATGCCTACATAGACATACGTTATAGAGAATTGGTCAAAGCCACTAATCTATACAGCATTCAGTTCCTGTGCATGAACAACAAGGAATTCTGTTTCATGGGATGGTGAAGCAATGCTCTTATAATCTGATTGTTCAACAGTTACCTTAACTTTTGCAATCGCTTGAGTTTCAATCTGTCGTATGCGCTCTATAGAGACATCATAATGTTGGGCTAATTCTTTAAGGCTAACTTTCGGTTGCTCATTAGCTGGATATCGCTTCAATAAAATATCTCGCTGTCGGTCATCAAGTATTTCCAAGCCCCTAAGAAACAATTTTTGCCTTACGCTTTGATCATTTTCTTCTGAGATTTTATCAAAATCATGCTCGGATTTACCAAGGTCCTGCAAACCCGTCATAGAGACATAGTTCCTAGGATTAAACCGTGACTCCATAGTTTTCACAGACCTCACAGAGACATCAAGCTGTTCAGCAATACATTCAATTTGCTCTCCCGTAAGGCTTTCATTATCTACATTCATACATGAAGTGGCACTTCTAAATTTAAAGAATAGCTTTACTTGATCTCTAGTTGTCGCAACCCTCATTATCTTAGAGTTTCTTAGGACGTATTGATCCATTTCTGCTTTGATGTGAAAAACTGCAAAAGAAGCTAATCGTGCCTTAGACTCATGATCAGGGTTATATTTTTTCAGGGCTTTCATAAATCCAACAGCCCCTTCTTGAGCTAAATCAAAGACAGGAACGCCATAACCACGACGTTTTTTAGCCTCAAAATCAATGTATATAACACACACACTCTGAAGCTTATCAAGGGCCTCCTTATCATACGGGTTAGCTTGCCACCGCTTAAAATACCCCACCTCTTCATCTGGGGTTAATGTCCCCTTGAGACTCGACAAATTTGGCATCTCTGTACCCGTAGAATCTCTGAAACCGTTTGAATAACCCACCATAATACACCGCATTCTTATTATTAAAATTTATTATGAATAATATATTTACGTAATAATATCAAGTATTTTTATGGAAAAGAAATATCAAATAGATTTCTATCTCATATTTCCCAACAATACACTCCCTTCACTCCATAAACTCTTCTTTCTTCGGAACACGGGTAAAGGCAATTTTTGTCCCAACATAGCCTGAGCTTGTTTTTGGGCACATCCCAAGATTAACCGTATTCCCACCAAACTTTTTATTAAGCACATCCATTGCCTCCGACAGCTGGGAAGTCTGTTTACTCACCTTTAGGTCTCTGTCCACGACATCAAACAGATCAAGCGTCATTTCCTCTGGCTTATAAAAGTCATACAAGCTCACCGATATCTTCTTTAAAGGATGTTTACGCGTTTCAACCTGCATTTGTGCCCACATATCATGAAGCGCCTTGGTCACTATAAAATTATCCTGTGTAGCGGGAAACGATGTATCACACGCCCATGCGCCGCCGCTTGTTGTACGAACGCTTAGTGAGAATTTCCCTGCATACAGCGCACTACGTCGCAACCGCGTACACGCCTTTGTTGTAAGCTGTAACGCCATGGGAAGCGCCTTATCACTATCTCGAAATACAGGATCTAAAACACGACTGTGCCCCACTACACTTTTCTGCGTGGCTTTATCAGGGATTTCATATCCATGGAGCTTATACCAAAACGTTTCACCCCCGACACCACCCCAAATTTTACGAATATGCTTGGACGGCGTGTTCCAAAATTGTTCAATCGTTGTAATCCCTGCCCCGTTAAGGCGACGCTCAATATTGCTCCCAATCCCGCATAAATCCCTAAGCTTAAGGGTAAAAAGTTTATGATGGTACACATCTGCCTTTAGAATAACCAAGCCATCTGGCTTTTGCATATCTGTCGCCACCTTGGCAAGAAAGGCATTCGGCGCAAGCCCAATAGAACACTTAATGTACGCACCTATATTCTCCTTAAGCCCCTGCTTAATCTGCTTTGCAATTTCTACTGCCCGTTCCAAATCACGTTCATTGTCCATAAGACGACATGCCGCCTCATCAATCGAACACACTTTCGTAATCGGGATATGTCGTGCAACCTCATCAAAAATACGGTGGTGGTAATCAACATAAATATCATGGCGCGCTAGGACGCATATTAAGTCTGGGCACATCTTCTTCGCCTCATAGATCTTCGTACCTGTTTTAATTCCGTACGCCTTTGCCTCATAACTCGCGGCAATCGCGCATGTTGAATCTGTGTCACTTGGCACAACCACAATGGGCTTATGCCTAAGCTCGGGTCTGTCCTGTTGCTCAACACTGGCAAAGTAACTATTCAAATCAAAGAAAAGCCAGTTTAAATCCTTTTGTGGAGAGAAATTTACTATGTCATGTGCAACAACCATCCTTTAGTGATGCCAAGAGATCACCAAAGAGTCAAGAACAAATAAAGAATATAAGTATACAGATAGTGAACAAACAGGAAAATATGGCACTAAGTTACTTTTCTAAACCAAAGTCACGATATTGTCGCGTTAAGATACTTTTGAAAGGCGATGAATAATTTCATCTAGTTGATCCAATGACTTAAACTCTATTGAAACCTTACCTGCGGCCTTGTTTTTCATATCAATGGATACACGAAGTCCTAATTGATCAGAAATCTCATTCTCAAGTGCAAGTGTATTGATGTCTTTTACAGGTTTTTCCTTTTTAGAAGAAGGCTTTTTACCCTTTTTCTTACTCATTAAACCTTCGACTTCACGTACATTCAATCCACCCTTAATGATCTCTTCCGCTAACATTTCTGGGTCATCAGATGTAATTAATGCGCGCGCATGTCCCGCGGATAATTCACCATCGCGAAGATAACTTTGAATTTTTGCAGGCAATTTCATCAAACGCGTCATGTTTGCAACATATGAACGTGATTTACCAACGGACTTCGCCGCAGCTTCTTGAGTATACTCAAATTCCTCTATTAACTGGGCGAGGGCAGAGGCCTCATCAATCGGGTTTAAATCTTCACGTTGAAGATTTTCAATCAAACCGATTTCCAACGTCAACTTATCAGATAAATCTTTTATAATAACAGGAACTTCATGAATTCCTGCAATTTGCGCCGCACGCCAACGACGCTCACCAGCAACAATTTCAAATTTATCAGAACTATGCGGGTGCGGACGAACGAGAAGGGGCTGAATAACCCCATGCTGTTTAATAGATTCCGCAAGCTCTTCAAGCGAAGAATCTATAAATTTCTTTCTTGGCTGATACACACCTGGATGAATTTGCGCCGTACCAATAAGGCGGCGTTGACGGGCTGCTACCTCAGGTGAAACATCTAAGTTAGACTCAGGCTTCTCAAAAACTTTTCCATCCTCATCAAGTTGAGGATATTCGCCTTCTTCATCCTGAAAAAGAGCGTCTAAACCACGACCTAAGCCTCTCTTTTTAAACTTTTTTTCAAGATTTTCATAAACATCTGCATCTTTGTCTTTAGTAGGCTTTTTAGGTGTTTTTTTAGTCATGATTAAGCAACCTTATTCTTAGATATCTGTGGAACTCCAGCCTTTTTAGCATTAAGAGCAATTCCTTTTTCACGACGCAGAACTTCTTTGGCAAGTTGTATATATGCCTGTGCTCCAGAGCACTTCATATCATAAACAATGGCGGGCAACCCAAAAGAAGGAGCTTCAGACAAACGCACATTTCTCGGGATCACAGTTTGATAAACCTTATCTCCAAAATGGGCGCGGACATCTTCCTCAACCATTGCCGATAAATTATTACGTTTATCGTACATCGTCAAGACAACGCCTTGGATGTTCAGTTTTTGGTTATAGTTCTTACGGACACGATCAATCGTCTTCACAAGGTGGCTAAATCCCTCAAGCGCATAAAACTCGCACTGCATCGGAACAAGCACAGAATCCACAGCCACCAACGCATTCAACGTCAAAAGGCTCAAAGATGGTGGACAATCAAAGATTACATAATCAAACGGTAATGGGTGACGCAATGCTTCGCGTAAACGATATTCACGACGTGGCGCAGTAACCAATTCAACTTCTGCCCCAGATAAATGGATAGAAGAAGGGATAACACGAAGATTAGGAACCTTAGTCGCAACAGACAATGACACAACATCAGGATCGTCAAAGAGAAGGTCATAAGCACTACCGCGAATTGCTGAGCGACGAACGCCAAGTCCCGTTGAAGCATTCCCTTGTGGATCAAGATCAATAAGAAGAACCTTTTTACCAACCGCACATAACGCAGTTGCTAGATTAACGGCTGTTGTTGTCTTACCAACTCCGCCCTTTTGATTGGCGATGGCTAAAAAACGTGGCAACTTGAGGCTTGGTTTTTGCATGACTTCTCCCCTGTAAGTATCTATATGAATAAAGATAAATTACCCTGTAACCGCAAAAAAAACAATGAAACCATGCGCCACTAAGCAGGTTATGCACAAATTAGTGCCACTTAACCTGTACAATTGCAGAGGAAAAAGACGTTTTACTAGGAAGCGCGCCACACGCGACATCATGGCTTTTATTAACCTCATCAATCTCTGATTGATATGTCTCTCCCTTAAGGAATAATCCCTGTAAACCCTTACGCTCCCAAGGCTTACAGAACCCTATAAGTTTACCCAAACTCGCCAATGCGCGCGCTGTAACAACGTCTGGGGAAGGGAGGTTAACCGCCTCAATCCGTGAATTATGCACAGTCACAGACGCTCCTGTTTCACGTGAAACAGCCTTCAAAAAGGAACACTTCCTAAGGTCTGACTCTATAAGATGAACATCCAAATTAGGGCGCAGTATCGC
>JAESUK010000106.1 GCA_016763095.1 Alphaproteobacteria bacterium | reverse complement strand
TTGGACTGAACTTGGCTTAAGAGCATCTTGGAATCTTATTGGTGTATTGCAAGCGCCAACAGCCATTAAAAATGCTGAGGTGCGGGTTGATATAGACAAGATGCGTCGCCTAGCATTAACAGCCGCGGTGCTTTCTCAGGTGACAATCAGTTACGGTGAGTATCAACAAGCCGTTGGTGTGTATGTTACGGCCAAAGAATTAAGCGATATTGAAAAGAAAATGCTGAAAATTTCTTCTGATAGAGAACGAGCTAATTCGGGCACAGAAATGGATCTGATTCAAAAACGTGCACAAGCCATTGCCGCAGACTTGAGTAAGGACAATGCGCTTGCAAATGCCAAAGCCGCATTATCTAATCTTGTGACATCTATTGGTTTGGACATCGTTCCTGCCAGTACGGGGATGGATAATTTAAAAGAGACAACGCTTCTCGTGGATAAGGCTATTCGTCAAATCCAGAACGGAGATCTGGATAAGATGATTGAGCTTCCTAAGCCATCTTCAAAACCTGATGCCCCTGAAGATATTAAGCCTGCAAGCGGACCAATAGATAGTGTCAGGAATCCTGTAAAAGCATTCTTTAGCCAATTTAAATCTACACCTGAACCTATTGAACTTGAAAAAATGACACCTGTAACGCCAAAGGTGTCTGCCTCAAATGTCAAAAGTGTTTCTGCCCCTGCGATTAAGGTCACGGTTAAGTCTGTTGATAAAGTTCAAGCCATTGAACCTGCAAGCGGTCCCTCAGAAAACCCCGTGCGATCCTTTATTAATGGATTTAAATCAGGTTCAAACGAGTTTAAGATGGATAAAGGGGTAAAACCTGCACGTGCGGGTAATTCCTAATTATCACCCTTGTATATTTGTGCTAAACATAACAAATGATACATATAAACACGCTTAAATGCTTTCGGATCTTCGTCCTCGTTCTTCTCTTTAATGTGTATGGCGGGAGTGCCTATTCACAGGTAACTGCTGTCGAAGAGAATGTTGATGACTATATTATTCGCGTTGAATTAAAGGCCAAAAATGAGGCTGTTATCAACAGTCCAATGACAGGGCAAGTTATTGCACTCTCTGTGCGTGACGGAGATCGTGTTAAAAACGGTCAGACGTTGGTCAAGTTTAATTGTGGCGAATTTAATGCGCAACTCAATCAATCAAACGCACGTGTGACACGCCAGACAAAACTTCTCTCATCCACAGAACAATTATTTGACCTCGGCTCTGCAAGTGTTGTTGATTTGAATGTATTACGTGCAGAATTGGAAGAAGCAAAAGCAGCACAAAGTTTGGCACAAATTATTGTTCGTAAATGCAGTGTCAAAGCGCCGTTTAATGGAAATGTGTCATCACTATCCGTAAAAAATCATTCCTCTCTGCTTGAAGGCGAAAAGATGATTGAAATCATTGACGGTGATGTGCTTGGTGTTGAAATGATAGTTCCCTCCAGATGGATGAAATGGTTGAAAGTTGGTGCGTCATTCCAGATTGAAATTGAAGAAACTGGTCTGAGATATAAAAGTAAAGTTGTACGTTATGGAGGAAAAGTTGATCCCATAACCCAGTCTATTAAACTCTATGGACAGATTGACCATGGTGCGTCTGAGCTCCTCCCCGGGATGTCTGGGACGGCACATTTTAATCTTCCTTCTAAAGGAACGTCCAATGTCACAAAGTAAGCAAGTTGATGTTCAATTACTTATTTTAACAACACTCTTATCGTTGCATGAGCGGACACGCCCTGCGGGACTCCAAGAATTGAAGTTCATAGCTGTAAATGAACTAAAACCACTGTTGAATTATTCTCAGGCGGTATTGATTAAAAAGGGTTCTGGAGAGTCTGCATCAATACAGGCCATTTCTGGCATACCTGATGTGGATCAAAATATTCCCTTCACATTGTTTTTAAAACGATTATTTAAGCATATTGAGAGCGAGGGGCTATGTTCATACAAAGAAACCGCTGAGTTAACGTCTTCTCTGCTCAATGATGATGCATTAAAAGAAGAGTGGAACGAGTGGCTTCCAAAGGGAGCTTTATGGTTAAGCCTTCCAAGATCAGGCTATGTGCTGTTCCTTGCAAAACAAAAGAAATGGGATGAGCGAGATCATGCAATTTCTGAAAAACTTGCAACCATGTTTGATGAGGAATTCTTACAAAAGTCCAGATCTGAAGAGCGTGTGTTGAGCGGTAATATTGTTTCTAAAATTAAAAAAATGAGATGGAAGATAGGTTTAATTCTGATCGTTATCTTACTGTTCCCATTTAAAACATCTGTCCTTGCTCCTGCCGAAGTGATTGCACAAAACCCATCCCTTATTCGCGCCCCACTTGATGGAATAATTGCCAGTATTAATGTTGTTCCAAACCAAAATGTAAAAACAGGAGATGTCCTTTTTCGCTTTGATTTGGACCTTTTAACAACACAAATAGATATCTCTAAAAACGCCCTAAATGTCGCAAAATCAGAATTAAGACAAGCGTCTCAAGAGGCGTTGAATGATTTAAGTGCGCGCTTAAGAGTGAGTGTTCTACAAGGCAAGGTGAAGACAGAACTTACGAACTTACGCTATGCTGAAGAACTTCTAAGCAGAGCCGAAGTGGTTGCCCCTAATGATGGTGTGGTTATCTTTGAGGATGTGTTTGACTGGCTTGGTCGCCCTGTATCAACAGGTGAGCGTGTTATGTTACTTGCCCAAGCTGATCAAACAGAGCTTGAAATTCGTTTGCCTATTCATGATGCCATTCCTGTAAAAGATGGTTCTGTTGCAAAGTTTTCTCTAATGCGCGTCCTGATACCCCAATTAAGGCAACACTCAGAGAACATAGTTACCGTGCCACAACATCAGATTTTGGTGAGGTCTCCTACCAGTTAAAGGCTGAGTGGGGCACTGACGCAAACCTTGAATATGCACGCTTAGGACTAAAAGGGACGGCAAAGCTTTATGGCGAACGCCAACCATTGTTGCTCCAAATATTGCGTCGTCCTCTTGTTGAGGTTAGAAAATGGCTAGGGCTCTAAATGGCAAACACACCCGAAGAACCTGATGAGGAAAAAACAGGAGAATGGGTCGGACTAAGAGACGATATTATTCTGTTGGAAGGTGCGCCCAACTGTCACGGTGCGCCAAGTTGGACAATTCAAGATCCCGCAGCAGGAAAGTTTTATAAGCTTGGCTGGCTAGAGTTTGAAGTCATTGCACGGTGGAACATGGCAAACCCACACGCAATGATACAAGATATAATGGCGAAAACCTTTCTAAAACCGACCCTCGTTGATATTCAAAATATCTATCAATTTTTAAATACAAACTTTCTGCTGGGTGGAAGCGGAGCAGCCAAAAGCAACATGCTTTTACAGGCATATAACGCAAAAAAATCGACACCAGTTTTACAGCAAGGGCTTAAAAGCTATCTGTTTTTCCGTATTCCGCTTTGGAGACCAGATAAGTTCTTAGGTTTTTTAGCCCCTCTGGGAGAAAAAATATTTAGCCAAAAGATATTCCTTCTTATGAGTGCCCTTTTGGCTCTGTCTCTCTTTCTGGTGTTCAGAGATTTCGGTGCGTTTACAAAAGGGTTTCAGGTTTTTCAAACGCCATCTGGTATTTTAAGCGGGTTTATTGTCCTTGCCTTTTCTAAGATCGTGCATGAAATGGGGCATGGTATGCTCAGCAAGTTTTATGGCTGTAAAGTACCTGCCATGGGGATCGCCTTTATCGTGATGTGGCCGTTGCTTTGGACGGATACAACGGATGCATGGCGTTTAAAGTCTCATATGCAACGCCTTGCCATTGATAGTGGTGGGATGCTCTTCGAGATATCTTTGGCGATTATTGCCTCAATTCTATGGGCGATCTTACCAAACGGTTTCTTAAAAGATGCGATGCATATGTTGGCAGGAGTGACATGGTTGATGACAATCGTGGTAAACCTCAACCCGTTCATGCGTTTTGATGGGTACTATTTGCTCTCGGACGCGGTGGATATTCCAAATCTACAGGACAGAAGTTTTCATCTCGCACGCTGGTGGATGCGAAAAACAATATGGGGCATTAAAACAAAAAAGCCTGAGACGCTTGCTCCAAAAACTGAAAAATGGATGATCCTTTATGCCTACGGAACATGGGTTTATCGTTTTTTCTTGTTCCTTGGAATTGCTTTACTTGTTTACTATTTCTTCTTTAAAGCCTTGGGTGCTATCTTATTTGTTGTTGAGATGTGGTGGTTTATTCTTAAACCTATTCATCGCGAAATTAAATATTGGTGGGAAAATAGAGAGACAATGGAAATGCATAAAGCGCAGAAGATTTTTTTTGTTATAACGGGACTTGCCATCGCCTTTGTCTTTTTGTTTCCATGGAAAGGAAGCGTAAGCGCACCTGCTGTCTATAAGGCGCAACATGAAATACCTTTACTCTCTATGCAAGCAGCCAATATCAAAGAGAGACATGTACATAATGGTGAACATGTTGAGCAAGGAGATCTCCTCTATACCTTGGAAAGCCCAAGCATAGAGCATGAGAGAGATAAATCTGAAATTCAATTAAGTACGCTTAAGCAGGATTATAAAAACAAATCTATATCGAGACAGACCTATCGTGATGCTGCTTTGCTCAAAGGTAAAATTAAAAGAGAACAATCCAGTGTGCGATACTCTCGGGCGCAGCAGAATACATTGTTAATAAGAGCGCCTATATCTGGCGTGGTTGTTGATACACCTGACGATTTTCAAAACAGTAACCTTGTCGCAAAGCGTGAACTTCTTGGAATCCTTATCTCTGATAATAGACAAATTGAGGCATTCGTAGAGGAAACGGATATTGAGTATTTTAGAGAAGGGAGCGATGCTGTCTTTTATGATCAGTCTGGGCGTTTGCCTCCTCTAAATGCCCGTGTTCTTAGAATTGAACGTTCTCCAGTAAAAAATATACTCTATCCAGAGTTGAGTGCGGATAAAGGGGGGGGCATCTCTGTGTCATACCACCCAGAGACCAACCAGCCAGTGCCAGCGGAAAGAAGATACCGCGTTGTTCTCTCTCCCAAGTCTGATACTAGCACTGTGCCATATACACTTGTTGGATCGGCTCGTATAGATACTCAGCCCCAAAGCCTTCTGACGAAGGTTTATCGTAAAATTGTCAGCATTTTAATTCAAGAGAGCGGGTTATAGAATCGTATTGACATAAACGTAAGTTAAGGATATTATCTGCGACATAAAATAACAATATAATGATTAACTGCGTAATATGATTACTGACTCTGAACAAATAACGGATGTATCCAACGGTCTGAGATCTTTGTACTCATCAATGCCCCGTGAGTTAAAGGCACAACGCCGAGATACAGAAATAAGAGAACTCTGCGCACGCTGGAAAAACCACAGAGACGTACGCGCACAAGAAATTATTGTTACCTCATTTATTCCTCTCTGTATCAAGATCAGCAATAGAACCGCAAAAGATTACCATTTGAATGTGGATGATCGATATGAGCTTGAAGAAGTTGCTGTTTCCTCTCTTATAGAGACAATAAATAGATTTAATCCTGAATATAATAACTTGTTTTATTCCTACGCCATCAGAAGAATGAATGGCGCTGCTCTCGATTACATAAAGAAGAAGTTTGGGCTACAGGCAGTATGGCAAAAAGAGCTTTTCTTTAACCTTTCAAAAATAAAGAGAGGAATAAAAGAGGAAACACCGGATATTCCTAAAGGTGAGTTCGACCAAAAAATAATTGAACATGTACATAAACTCAGAAAAATAAACATCACATCTTATGAGATTGGAGAGACAGAAAAAACTATCAGCCTTGTTGCCTCTGGACAGTGGGCAAAGGCGGTTGACTTAGATACACTTTCATATTCTGATTCACAATCGGATTTTTTAGAAACCAATCCTGAAAATCTTTTGATGAATGAAGAAAAAGAAGTGTTTGAAAATGCTTTCGTAACAAAAGCCGCAAAGCATCTTGGGGCAGAGAGTTGGTACATTGTTGAGAAGATGGTTTTAAGTGATGAGCCACCATCAAAACGTAAAATGGCAAAAAAACTTGGAATTTCTGAAGGGCGCGTAACTGAAATTCTAGGTGAAGCAATTGTTGAGTTACAGGCGTTGTTTTCTGATTTCAAAGGGGAGTTTAAGGTAAGTGCAACGGATATAGAAGTTGTGTTTGAGCCTGAACGATCAAAACCAAAAATTACATATCATAGTTATGAAACCAACATCCTTATATGCGCTATCATGCATAATGAGAATGCTGAGGTCTGGCCGTCAACAGGATCAGGTAAAGTGCAATGGGGACCATTGAAGGGACGAGATTGGCGGTTAATCCACAGGGATATCGAAAATGGTATCTTGGATGAATCTGATGCAACAAGTCTAAGAGAGTTTCTTGCGCCATATAAAGAAATCGTAGAGCTTACGGTTGATAATGTCCTTGATATGGCAGAAATATTTACAGAGAAAAGTTTGAATATTGAAGATATATTGGCGGCAGCAAAACTTTATCATATTGAATATGCACGTTGGCCCTCATGTAATGACTATAAGAGAATTGTTTCTGGTCCTCTTGATGGTGAAACGTGGGGTGCTGTTGATAAGCAATTGAGGGATGGTGGTCGAGACTTACCTGGCGGTCAGTCTCTCGCAAGATTGCTGGAGGATAACGGTCTCGGAGACCATATTACAACCGATGACATTATCGTCGCGGCACAGCAACACCATAATAAAACGGGTGGATGGCCGTCATCTTCAGAGACAAAAGAAATTAAAACAGGTCCATTAAAAGGAAAAACGTGGAAGGGGATGAGCACGGCTTTCTATCGTGGGTATTATAACTTACCGACCGATACAACACTGTCTCAATTTCTAAAAGATAATGGCTGCTGTGATGATAATACGTTGGCCCCAAGCAATATAATTGCAGCAGCAAAAATCCATAAAGAAAATACAGGGAAATGGCCCTCTTCTAAGGACAATAAAGTCATTGTTGGCGGTCCGCTTGATGGTGAAAAGTGGTGTGTTGTGCATACCGCACTTCGTGATGGATACAGAGGTTTAACCGCCAATGGAAAAGGTCTTCCTCAGTTTCTAAAAGACAATGGCTGTGTCGATCGAAAGCCAACAATGGAAGATGTCGTAATTTCTGCTCTACGCTATAAAAACACTCACTCAGAAGGTAAATGGCCAAACAACAAAGTGCCAGAAAAGATTGATGATGGCACGATCTTAAGTGGAATGTCATGGTCTTCCGTTGATAAAAGAAAAATTGGTGAGCTGAGCTTATTTAATATCATTAAAAAACATGAGGCTAGTGCAATAGATATCAAGCGACCACCAGTTATGGAGATCAAGAAAAACCTTGTCTCTGTAAAACTCCCTAAATTAGAAGAACTCTCTTTTCTAAGTTTTCATGTGAAAAATTTCGTGAATGTAGTACCAAACGTTACGGTGGGGCCAGTTTTTGAAAGCGCCGTGGTCAAAAGACAGTATGATCTATTATGTTTGAATGATGAAATCGATACAGCCCTTGAAGAAGATCTTTATCCAAAAGTTGTGCTCAAGTGATACCAATAAACGTATCTAGTCGTTGAAAATAATTCCAAGGAATCTATACTAATCGTCGTCTTACCATTAACAGCTGTAAAAAGCTCAAAGGGATTGTAATGGACGATCTTGACGATGAACAACTGATAACAAGGGCTCGTAAGGGTGATATCAAGGCTTTTGAAGCGTTGGTAAACAAACATTATGAGACCATGTTTAAAATGGCTTTTAAATGGTGTCGCAATAAAAGTGACGCAGAAGACATCACGCAAGATGCTTGTATTAAGCTCGCGCGCGGACTTGATGGATTTAAAGGCAAATCTGCATTTACGAGCTGGTTATATAGATTGGTCATCAACGCAGGGAAAGATTGGTATAAGAAACAAAACCGTCATCCTTCAAATCCTGATGCGCTTGAAAAAGTATCTGCAAAAAACAAAAGTGATGAGCAGGTCTATGCACAGCAAGTATTGGATGCGGTGAATAAGCTTCCTGACGGAGAAAAAGAAGCACTTTTGTTGGTGATGAGCGAAGGGCTGTCACATAAAGAGGCGGCAAAGGCGTTAGGGTGTAAAGAGAGTACAATTTCATGGCGTATCCACGAAGCACGTAAGAAATTGAACGCACAGTTTAATAAGGAGCAGAAATATGGATGATGCAAAGTTAAAGAAAATATTGAAAGATATTGAAGTTCCTGCTCACGATGTGAATGCTAAGAAGGTTGCTGTAAACCTTGCTATGTCTGAATTTCAGACTTATCAAAAAGAAAAACAAAAAAAGTTCCAAGGATTTTCACTTGTTGCTCGTCTTATAGGTAAGAACGACAAACAAACAAGGAGAAATTCAATGGAAAGTAAGTCTAAAAAAAGATTGGTATATGGCGGAATGGCAACAGCAATGGCAGTTGTCTTAGTCGCGGGTGGTACATTAAGACAGATGGAAAATACCGTTGCAACAAGCATGGTGAGAGGTGGGGCTGATGTAAGTACCGCTGAGTTAGAACTAGCCCCTGCAATGGTAGAAGCGTTAGACTCTAAGGATAGGGACGATGCGGTCGCGGCTCAAAACTATTTTATAGCAGACGCACCAATAAAGTCAGGGGAGCAGGGTCGTTTAGAAAAACCTCAGGATGGTCGTATACAAGTGCTTAAATCCGAAATACGTCAGAAGCAGGGTCATAAGCTTAAAAACAAAATGGTCCCAAGTGAGAAAAAACGCCAACGCCCAATGGCGATGGAAGAACAGATCGCTATAGGTGGAATTATAACTGCACCAGTAGCATCTTCTCCTGCACCGCAACGCGCGGGAAGTGTAGTACCCCAAAAAGAGATGGATCGTCTCAGCAGAGTAGTTGGAAAATCAATGGTCGCCTCAGACTCTATGCACGACAAAATTTTTGTAGAACCAGAAATTATTATTAATGCATACCAAGAAGAGGGTAGAGATCAGTTTGAGGACTTTAAAATAAACCCTATTAAATTGGTGAGTGCGGAACCTGTATCCACATTTTCAGTAGATGTTGATACGGCATCCTATAGCTTTATGCGTCGTCAGTTGAATAATGGTGTCCTTCCTCAAAAAGATGCTGTACGGATCGAAGAAATGATCAATTACTTTGATTATAATTATGCAGTACCAAAAGATAAAAGCGCACCATTCCAACCAACGGTGACCATTACGGATAGCCCATGGGCAGAAGGTAATAAATTAATGCATATAGGCATTAAGGGCTATGAGCTTACGGGCGAACAACTTAAAAGTAACCTTGTGTTCCTATTGGATGTGTCAGGGTCTATGAACTCACCGGATAAGTTACCATTGGTTAAAAACTCTATGAAAATGTTATTGGACAGTCTAAATCCAGACGATACTGTTTCAATCGTAGTATATGCAGGTGCAGCAGGTGCTGTGCTTCAACCAACAAAAGTATCCGAGCGCTCAAAAATTTATGCCGCATTTGATAAGCTACGTGCAGGTGGCTCAACAGCAGGAGCGGCAGGTATTAAACTTGCTTACCAATTGGCGGAGCAAAACTTTGACAAGGATGCTGTGAACCGCGTGATATTAGCGACGGACGGTGACTTTAATGTAGGTATTACCAATCGTGAAGAGTTGAAAGACTTCGTTGAACGTAAACGTGAAACGGGCATATTCCTTTCTGTTCTTGGGTTCGGTCAAGGAAACTATAACGACCACATGATGCAAACATTGGCGCAAAACGGAAATGGTGTTGCCGCATATATTGATAGCTTGAATGAGGCGCGCAAAGTGCTTGTCGATGAAGCAACATCTTCATTATTTACAATTGCCAAGGATGTAAAAATCCAAGTGGAGTTTAATCCTGAAATTGTATCTGAGTACCGTCTTATCGGATATGAAACACGCGCTCTTAAACGTGAAGACTTCAATAATGATAAAATTGATGCGGGTGATATAGGTGCGGGTCATACTGTAACTGCGATTTATGAAATCACTCCAAAAAGCAGTTCTGGATCAAGCGTTGATCCACTACGATACGGTAAGGAAGACAATGTTGAAAAACATCAAGCCGCGACCAATTTTTCAGGTGAGTATGCATTCTTGAAGCTACGCTATAAACTTCCTAACGAAGATAAGTCTAAGCTGATCACAAC
>JAESUK010000014.1 GCA_016763095.1 Alphaproteobacteria bacterium | reverse complement strand
GAACCATAAAATTTTTGGTTGTCTGTAGGTAGGTATGCCATAACCCCAAAGCTTTTGGCACCCATCACCTCTTTTTCACAGGCAATTCCATAGTCAAAAATCTGAGTCGTCAATCTACAATCAATTCCTATACTATTCAGCTCATCAATAAATCCAATATGGTTAGTTGTAATATTCAAGCTGACGAGTTTATTAACATATCTAGTTGATGACGTAACTTTCGGCACTGTTAATGATTTTAATACGTCCGTTCCCGCCCAATTCCTTACAACTGCGACACCTATCAATACAGCTAAAGCTATTTGCTTTCGCGCATAATCGTCAATTACTCCATAGAACTGAATAACAAGCACATCCGCTTTAAAATAATGTTTAATTAAATCTTTTGTAGAAAGTGTGTCGAAGTTCAGAAATTGAATACTTCCACCCTCTTTATCTATAGCCTTAGCAAGTGTTGACACTGGCGAAGTATGGCTTAAATTGGGTTCTACAAAGAGTACTTTTAAAGGTTTTTTACTACTCCTAACTTGTTTCTTATCTCGCATTAAACCTTTACCTAGCTAACTTTCACAAGATCAGAAAAAAGTTGTTTTGTCTGATTTTCGTAATTTAGCTCTTTAAGAAAAAGTTGAACGTTCTTTTCACCCTTTTGGATTAAGCATTCCATACTTAATTTATTTATATGTTCAGCGAGTTCCTTTGGTGAACCGCACACAAAACCAAAATCAAACTGTTTATTTAACTTAATGAGTGAATAATTATTAAAACATACGACGTACATTCCCGACGCTATATATTCATATAACTTATTAGGTGCGCAGAACTTTGTATTTAACGTATTATCACTCCAAGACACCAGCCCGATATTACAAGTTTTTCTTAGCTCATCTAAACTTTGCCAATCTAAATAACCGTGATATATCAATTTTCCACTTTCATTCAACGCTGCCACTCGTTTAACATAATTTTTATTGACCAATCCCGCCAAATGGAACTCTACCTCATCCGGTAAACTATCAACCAAATCTAAGATTTTGCCCCCTAAACTATCATCACTCACCCTACCTTGATATAGAATTCTTTTTTTATCCGTTGCTATCGCCCATTTTTTAAAATCTGCTAATCTAGGGACGTTATGAATTAAGTATCCTTTTGAATTTGTATACCGAGTACTAGCCAGTACCAAACGGTCTTCTTGAGGAGCAACTAAATAGTTAGTGTTTGCATAATACTTATTCAATAAAAATGAGGTAATACGACTAGAATTGTTTGATTTTTTATCAATTTCATCCCAAATTTCAGAGAAATTCTGTAAAAAAGTCGTTTTTTTAGAAAATAAGCCAAATAACGAACTTTCATAAGTTGTTACTATAAAAAGAGGATTAACGTATGAAACTATGGCAGATTTTATAATGACAAAACTACGTAAAAAAGACTGTATGTTTTTTTTAATATACTTTTCAAACCTATAGCTCTTAGATAGACCCAATGCATTAGTCAAATTAGCCAACCTTTGTCCTACAATCGATCTTTTAAAACTCTCGTTTAAGTTAAAAAATGGCCTTTGTTGTTCGTAAGGCTCATAACTAATAATGGCCTTAATGATTTTTAACGATTCGGCTTTTTCCATAAAATATATATACTTTGGAGAACCATAACCAAGCGTTACGTTCGAAAAGAAAATTAATGTTCGCATTATCTCTGATACCTAATAAACAACTGACCCAGTTTAGTGACCAATGGTTTAATTAAACTATCACTTATGGGGTGCTTCAATAAAATAATAGATGACAACCAGGTAATTGCCACACTACTTACCAAAAACATTAACTGTTGCCATTGATGCTCAAAACTATCAGTAATGATCTGAGCTAAGAGAATAGTTCCTCCTGTAACAGCACTCACAACCAATCCAAAATATAGAGGCTTTGTAAAATCATAAAAGGTTAACCCCAGTTTCTCTACAAGGCCGCGCTTAATTAAAAGAAATTTAAATAGTGGTGTGGTTAATAGTGCGATAACAATGATTTTCAGATCAGCAACAGAAAAGCCCAACAAGACAGCCACTTTAAATAACGTTGTATAGATAACCAATCTAAGATTCTCTTTAACCAAGCCTGTTGAAACAAGAAATTGCCCATAAAAAGAAAACAATATATTCGCTGAAAACATTAATGCCAATATCGGTAACAATACTTTAACATCCACCCACTGTTCCCCATACAATGTGACAAGTACCAACTCCGCATTCATTGAAATAAACAAAAAAAATGGCCAGGCTAAAACAATCGTATATGTTAATGCCATTATATAAATATCCTTAACACCCTCATCTGCTCTGTTTTTTTTCGCCATTACTGACGACAAGACAGGGTTTACACTTTGACTTATCAACTGAGTAAACAGCCGGACAGTTGAAAATCCTCTATTAAACAAAGCTACCGAATTGGCTCCTAACGTTTTACCCAAAACCAAGTCACCAGAAACCTCATGTATGTGCGAAAAAATATTTGCTAGGCTCATTTTCCAGCCAAAGCCTAATACCGATTTAAGTTGCTTTACACTAGGTAGCCAAGGCACCCATTTAGGCCTAAATAATAAACTTGATAAAACAGTACCTAATGTACCTGCAAAAGCGGCATACGCTAAGCTAAACACCCCAAATGCATTCATTGCTAGGATTACAGCTGTACATGCATAAATAATGGTACTAATAAAATCTATTATTAATATTTTTTCGAACCTCATCTCTCGCTTTAATATCGACAAGGTTAGCGTTCCAAAAGGGATGAATAACAAATCCAAACATAAAATCTTTAATAGTCCTGATATTTCAGGTTGTCCGTAAAATTGGGCTATAGGAAGGGCCGCTACATAGAAAAGTGCTGCTAGGGTATAACAAGTTACCAAAGAAACCGTCATCGCAGATGCTACTTTTTCTTTTGTAAGTTCCTTCTCTTGAATAATGTATGTTGATATTCCAAAATCTCGTATCATTTGCCCAAAACCAAAAAAGGCAGCGGTTATTGAGTAAATCCCAATCTCTTTTGGCGTAAGTAATCTAGCTATTACCATTACCACCGCGAATTGGATAATAATATTCGAATATTTATTAATAAAAGAAAATATTAATGCTCTTTTTGTCTCGCTCATCTATACCTAAAGTCTATTTGTTCTTTTTTGTATTATTTTTTTCTACTAGGATTGTTGTATAGCCGTTTTTATAATCCCACCTGTCACCTCTTAATGTAATCTCACCCCTCAACTCAAGTGCCTTGCTACAAGACCATGCAATATTATTCACACACGCTAATACAGCCCAACCGTAAGCGTACTGGGCCCTGTTAGAGTACGTTAATGGATAGCTTCCCACCTTAACTCCTCTTGGCGCAATATGGTTATCCGGCATGTCAATATAAGTTAGATTCTGAACTACCGCTGGTGGATATGGCGTTACGCTATCCCACGTGGCTGTTTGTGCAAAGTCATATGCCTCACGCCATGTTGCTTTATTTCTTTGAGGCATGAAGTAAATCATAAACACATGGTTATAACCGACGGCTTTCAACGGCCATTTATCTCCAGATGATTTTAACAAGTGTTGAAAATGCCATTCTGCTACTTCTACCCACTTAGGGTCGTCCATCATGCGAGCGGTATAGTTAATGGCTTGGCCTAGCATATACTGCATCCAACCCGTAAAACCATGGGTGTTAGCACCCGCGCTGTTAAAGTCGAATACATTAAACATAGCTTGGTCTGCTCTTGGGTTGGCGATAATGGCTAACCATCTGTCCCGCGTCGCGTTCAGCGCCTCAATGTAATACGTTTGTGTCGTTAATCCTTTGCCCTGCAAATAAGCAAGCTGAACCAAATCGCGCAAGTTCCAAGCCCCTTCGCGCCCTAACATCATTTTTATTGCACTGTCGTAGGGTTGATTGCGCCAATCTTTATAGGACTTATACCCTGCTTCCATATTCGCTATATAAACTGCATTACCTGTTAATAAGTAGGGAAGCCAAAACTCATTGGGGTGATGTGTGTGATTAAATTTTAGAGGAGGGGCGGCTAGTGCGGCCTCTAATATGCTGTCTTTTAAATCTGTTTGCCCTGCTATAAATGCTGCATGCTGTTCTGGAAATAGACCAATCTCACTACGCTCTCCGCCATTTCCAGACCAATCGATGTTTAAATCTGGTTGAATGGTATGAGTTGCTAACCCGAATTTTGGCAATAGGCCGAGTTCTTGAAGTTTAACGATGATCTCTAAAGGTTGATTAACCTGTTGAATTTCTTTTTTCAACTCTCTAACTTCATCTACTTTTATATGTTTTCTATTTCTAAATTTGAAATCATCTGAACCTTGATATTTATTTTTTTGCTGAACTTCATAGCTCTTTATACGTTGAGCTATCGATAATTCTTCGGTTAATGCCGGCTTTCTAACGCCAACGACAGCTCGCTTTCTTTTTTCAGCAAATCGTTTTGAAGAGGGCACTACTTCAGACTTTGGCCTAACGTATATCATTACGCCATGATCTGCGTTAACGATACCCGCGAAGACACGTCCCTCAACATGCTGCCATTTACCATATACTCGGTTATAACCATTATACTCACTACATGGCTGAGCGCCCATCTCACCCCAATGCTTTGTATTCCATAAGCCCGAGTCTGGAGAATACGTCTTAATTGTTGAACAACCATCCCATATAACTAAATCACCATTAGCGGCAACAGCTAACGATTTGCCTTTTGTTTGATGAAGAATTTTTTCTGTCATTGCACCACTACTGGCATCAAAACCAAGAAGAGCTGAATCGTGAATAGACCATATCTTATTTCGCCTAATATCAAACCTAGCAAACCCATCCCCATAGTCTGCTTGGTTTGTAAACTGCGTTAGCGAGGTTATGTGTTGATCATCTGAACTGAAAGTCGCCTTGTAGAGCTTAAACTTATCACCAACTAAATAGCTACCATCCTCTAAAATAACTGATCTCGGGTAATAAAGCTTAGCCTTGGACACTTTTCTCCAAGATATTGGAGGTAATTTATTTCTTGTTTCTAATGCTGAAGGGTTAAATTCATAAATGGCCTTTCTTTCCTCATTTGATATGAAATTAAAAGAATTTTCTGATACGCCTGCTACTTTAATTTTTCCTGAAGGCGTACTAATATTATATAAAATAGTCCCTGTTTCAGTTCGAAACTGTAAGCCATCATAACTATGTGACGCCCCAGGAACTACTCTAATATCTGGAATTTGAATAAAGTTGGTTTTACTGCCAGAAGCATACCCAATATAATCAAGCCGAGATGGGTTATTTATCCTTCGCCACTTGCTAGTATTTAAATTAAATGAATAAACCTCATTCCCAGCATAATCCGCATGCCCACCACCCATAAAATAAAACGTTTTATTAACTTTATCGTACGCAGCACCACCCCATGCTACTAGTACATTTTTAGGATTTCCAAACCTTCTGTTGTAACCAAGCACTTCAGGAAACACCGAAGATATTTTAGTATTTAATTCACAAAAACCTCCTTCATTACCCAGCTTTTCAACACAATCAGCTATATTTAAAGCCACTCTCGCACTTACTGCATTCTGACTACATAATAAGAAATACATGACGACAATAAGTACGGTTTTTTTCTTACGATAAATCATTTAAAGGCCCCTTAAATTATCTTAAAATTTAAGACTAGTCTACTTAAAAATTTACCATCTGTTTTGTCCCAAGGTGTAAAGCGGTTTAATTGATACAGGTCACTCCTTCTATTAGACACGCCCCACTGGGTAGACACCGCCGTTTTAAAGCCTAATTTTTTTACTATATCAACATGCTCTGGCAAGTAGTCCTGCCCTGGTTTTCCATTAGGGTATGCAAACTCAGTAACGGGTTGTTGGATAATGTTTTCTAGAGCTGCTTTACCAGCTGATATTTCCTGTTCTGCTTGCTCTGACGTTAAGGCTGATAAAATTGGGTGCGTTACTGTATGCCCACCAATATGAACACCCTGTTGGCTAAGGGTTTGTATTTGCGTTGAATCCATCATTAAATCATTTGGTAGTTTGCTTACCATTGAAGCAATAGCATCCACTTTTTCAGTTCGCTCATGTTGAGGCAAGTGTTTTATTTGTTTGATTATTTTTTGTGCCGCAACTTCACGTTGAGAGTCGCTATTAAGTTCATAGTCACCAAGGTCAATTTCGGTAAGGTTTATAGACTGTTTAGGATAGATTCTAATGGCTTCTATAACGGTATCATTCCACATTCTACCGCCATCCAAAAAGCCTGTGGCCACATAAAATGTTGCAGGAATGTTATGTTTTTTAAGAATGGGGTAAGCGATATCTGCATTATCTCGGTACCCATCATCAAAGGTCACGCAAATTGCACGTTGTGGTAGCGTTCCCTGCTTCAATTTAGTGACTGCATCGTTTAGCGACAACGGATTAAAGTAGCGTGCAATAAGTGCCATTTTATCGTCGAACTCTTTAGCCGTTATTTCCCCTGGTCGCATAAAGTCATATGATGCTAAAACACGGTGAAATATAAGAATACTTAAGCGTTTTTCACCAACACTAATGAGTGGAGCGAGTGATGCTATGGTTTTATTAACTATATGCTGCACACAAAAACCTTAATCGTTAATTAACTGAAACACTATCTACAAGCCCTTTCCAAACTTAATTTCTTTTAACTTAAGCTTCTGGGCATCAACTGTTTGCTCTAACTCTTCGCTCACCGGTTTTGCCAGCTCCCTATCCACTATTAAGTTGGTCATTATCAATATTGCCATTAGGTGATAGGGTAAGTCGAAATAAGCTAGGCTTAAAAACGCACCACCGACAGCATAGGCAATTAAGCTGACATATATCATTCTTGATAGTAAGTTTGCCCACGCCAACTGCTCGTTGTTTGTGGTTTTTTTTGTTATTTTCTTAGATAGCCATAAACTTAATACACAGAACGTTAGAAACAGAAATAAACCTAACCAACCATGATCACCCAAGACTTGAAAGTAGATACTATGAGCAACTAAAACATTGTCAGGGTTTGGTGCATATTTAGAAAAAACGTCTAAAGAGGCATGATTAAACCCTGCTCCAAAAACATTATCATTAGCTATATTAAATTCTGTCCACCAAGCATTTATTCGCCCCATTGCTGATGCATCTTGATCGTATGTTTCAATCGTGCTCATTCTGTCCCACCAGGTTTTAGGCATAAACATTAAGAACCCTACCCCCGAAATAGCAACAGCTATGCCTGACAAAAACTTTTTGTCACTCTTTAACCAGAGGTAAAAACCCATTGCGCCTGCAGCTAAAAGAGCGCCTCTTGATTGTGAGCCCAAAGCGGCAGCCATCATTAAGAAGATAGCACCCAAGCAGCCTAATTTAACCCACTTTTTTACT
Source organism: Alphaproteobacteria bacterium (assembly GCA_016763095.1). Taxonomy (GTDB): domain Bacteria; phylum Pseudomonadota; class Alphaproteobacteria; order Micavibrionales; family Micavibrionaceae; genus UBA1850. The sequence goes on along the minus strand of JAESUK010000014.1, from coordinate 1,159 downwards.
GACACAACACGTAAATAATTGGTTAGTGGTATGAGCATTAACAAAGCTAAAGCCAATTCATTATTGCCCTCAATAAATGAATCAGGTGGCCCCCATACTCTAAAAGAACCTCCAGTAGCGATCGTGAACAAGCCCCCTTTTACACCAAAGTAGCCTAACGATAATACGATAATCCAAATAAAATGATTAAGCTTTAATTGATCATTAATCAGCATTAAAGCTACTAGAGTCATTAACATGATCTTGAAATAGCTTTTAAAGACATACATTGAACTATCTGGGTAGAATGCAAATATCGTCGTAAGCCCTGTCCACAGTATAAAGAATATCCACAGTACAACAATACTATTAAAATCAGGCTTTTGAACTTGCTTTGCCTGCACAACCATCGCTAACATAGTTGCTCCGGCTATAATTGCCGCAAAAGGCATATTATAGGCAAAGCCCCATGATGCCCGATGTGGGTTCATGTAACTTATCCAACACCACATTAAGATACCTATATAGGGGCGCTTAAAGATAAATGGTACTGAACCAAATACAATGAGTGTAATGAGTAAATCGCGCAACGGTTTGTTCCTTTAAAAAGATACTTCTAATTGTAGTTGTGATTGTTTATTTTGCATTTGCTTTTAGTAATTCAAGCAGTTTCATTATCGTCGCATCCCATGCAAATTGTTCTGCATGTTCTCTGGTTTGTTCTGCCACTAACGTATTGAGTAACAATACGTTTATTGCTACCACAATCTCATCAATTGACCGCTCATCTAGCAAAACTCCTGCTGCTTTAGATGTTATCACTTCTTCAGCACCCCCTACATTGGTTGCAATAACAGGGGTACCACAGGCCATTGCTTCCAACAAAACATTAGGCATGCCTTCTCGGCTTGACGCGAGAATTAATGCATCTGCTTGGTTATACAATTCGGCTAGTTGTTGATGGGTCTTGTATCCCAAGAAATGTACTCTATCGTCAACACCGAGGTGACTTGCTAACTGTTTTAGTTCTGCTTCTTTTGGGCCTTCGCCAACAATGTGTAATTCGACGCCAGGTAATTTTTGAAGCGCTTCTATCACTAAGTGGTGACCTTTCAGTTCTATTAGATTGCCCACAGAAATCAGTTGTTTTTTATTACCTCGACGTTGCTTTCGAACATCT
>JAESUK010000105.1 GCA_016763095.1 Alphaproteobacteria bacterium | reverse complement strand
TGTTTCTTGTGCTTAGTATAAAGCAAAGCAACAGTGATTGTGTAGAGCATAGCAAAGATGATGTGACGCGCAAATCACGACGCGTTACAAGGTGTTTCAGATTTTTGATTTTATGCGGTTAGACCGATTTTATGTGAGATAGGAAGTGTTGTTACATCGCCTGCATTAAAGACAGCGAGAGTATTTTCTCCAGCGACTGGTAAACGCTCTACAAATTCGTGACCATTTGTTTGAAGCCAAGCTTTGCTTGCGGGACTTACTTTAATTGTTGCGCTACCTTCGTCATTTATACTCAGCATGTTTCCACCACAGTTGGTTAAAAACTCTTGTAGTTTTTGAGTTGATTGTTCAAATCTTGGACGTAATCCAAGATCATTTTGTAACCAAACTTCTACTAACCCATTCTTATCTGACATAGTGGTGTGCTCCATCGCTCTTTTATGAAGCTTTATTTTTAATGAAAATATAGTGCTATGTCAAGTTTACTGTAATATTCTTGTTAAGCATTCTTCTCTTCGGCGATGATGTCTTTACGAGACAGTTTTCCGATCATTGTTTTAGGGAGCGGGCTTTCGCGGAATTCAACCAATTTTGGTAGTTCCATTGGTGAGATTTTATCTTCTAAGAATAATTTTAGATCTTCTTCTGAGAGATTGCGACCTTCTTTTAACTTGATCCATGCTTTTACAATTTCACCGCGTTTTTTATCGGGAAGACCTGCGACGATGCATTCCTCAACACTTGGGTGGAGGTAAATTGCTTCTTCAACATTGCGTGGATATACATTATATCCGTTGGTTATGATCATGTCTTTGATGCGATCGACAATATAAAAATATCCGTCTTTATCCATTGTGGCAATGTCGCCCGTTTTTAACCATCCGTTGTCGAATGTTTCTTTGTTGGCCTCTGGTTTGTTCCAATAACCCTTCATGACTTGTGGTCCTTTGGCGCATAACTCGCCACGTTCACCGTCTTTGACTTTTTTGCCTGTGTCAGGGTTATGTAGTTCAATTTCTGTTTGTGGGAAAGGGAGACCAATTGAGCCTGGTCGATTGTCGCCGACGATAGGGTTTACACATAAAACAGGTGAGGTTTCACTTAACCCATATCCTTCGACAACGATACAGCCAGTTTTTTTCTCGAAATTCTTCTTCACTTCGACAGGGAGTGGGGCACCACCCGAGACACATGTTCGAAGAGATGTAAGATCATATTGTGTGCGTTTTGGGTGGTTGTTAATGGCGCTGTAAATAGCAGGCACAGCAGGAAAATGATCTGGCTTTTTCTTATCTATAATCTTTAAAGTATCTTCAAGATCGAAGCGCGGGGTTGCTATGATCTCAAACCCCATTTTGACACTTAAGTTTAAAACGACGGTCATGGCAAAAACATGGAAGAAAGGTAGAACCCCTAACATCTTGTCTTCCCCTGCGCGAGCGTTGAGTAACCATTTAGAAACTTGATCAGCATTGGCAGTTAGATTTGCGTGGGTTAATTGTGCGGCCTTTGGTACGCCCGTTGTGCCCCCTGTATATTGAAAGAGAGCAACATCTTCTTCGACATTAATTTCTACGGGATCTAGTTTTCCTTCGTTATCAATCAATGTCTCGTAAAATAAATGGCGATCATTATTCGGAATGCGTGCGATTTCTTTTCCTTTTAAGGTTTTGAATAAGATATTTTTTGGAAAAGGAAGTACATCGGTAAAAGGGCAGATCACAATTTGATTGAGGCGGGTTGAGTGGAGCATTTTTTCAAGTTTGTGATACATCATTCCCAAATCAAGGGTGATCATCAAGTCTGTTTCGCTATCTTCTATTTGATAGGCGACTTCACGCTCGGAATAGAGAGGGTTAAAATTGACGGCAGTAGCGCCAGTTCGTGCAATTGCATAAAAGGCAATCAAGAAATATGGTGTATTTGGAAGCATGATTCCTATTTTCATGCCTTTTTGTGCGCCTAAGCGTTGGAGACCGCGCGCCATCTTTTTTGAAAGGGTGTTGATTTCGTCCCATGTCCACTTTTTCCCGAGGAAGTCAAAGGCAGGACGATCCCCAAACTTGGCAGCCGTATTGTCGAGCATACTGTACACTGGCGCTGTTTCAACGTTCATATTCCATTTAATATCAGATGGATATGACTTGTCCCATGGCTGTGTTTTGGGTTTTGTCTGCGCTTTTGGCATACTATCGTACTCTCTCGTGTAATGTTCTTGCTTCATTGGCGTTTATTGCCAAAATCACTGTAGTATCCTCAATTTTAGGACTAAAAACAAAGGTTTTTTCGCTCTGAATTTTTCTAGGCTTTTAGATTTTATCAGTTTGGTCATTTGTTTTCTTGGCAAAACGTTAAAAATTAAGTATATTTATGAGTGTAAGGCATTGTTTTATATTAAATTTTTCTAATGTGTCTGTGGGTAAAGGAAGTATGTTAAAGGAAAAAGAACAACCACTACAAGCTGATGAAGAGGCTATAGTTTGTTATTTAAAATGGTTTAACACAGCAAAAGGTTTTGGTTTTGTTGTCCCTGAAAATGCGACTTATGATGTGTTTATTCATGCGAGCGTATTACAAAAAGGCGGTCACCCCCTGATTGGGAAGGGCGCGTTGTTGTCATGCCATGTTGAAAAAGGGGATAATGGATATTCCGTTCGTGATGTTGTTGAGGTTCTTAAAACGGGTGAATGTGTATTTGCCACAGATGCTGAATCAGCTGATAGTGCGGAAGAACATTCCATTCGCGGAATTGTGAAATGGTATGATGAAGAAAAAGAATTTGGCTTTGTTATTCCTGATGATGGTGTGAAAGATATTTTCGTTCATAAATCATGTCTTGCTGAATCTGGTATTGAAGAGCTGATCCCTGGACAAATTGTGATTGTGAACTACAAGCCTGTTTTAAAAGGGCGCGAGGCGGTCTCTGTTAAACTTCTCGAAAACCCATAATTTTCATTATTTATATGTATTCTTTGCTGTATAGTTTTCAAACTATATTTGATGATATTGACAATCATTCTCAATTAGATTAGACACTCTATATAAGCTATAGAGGAGTAAAAATCGATGGCAACATTATTGATGCGTGGGGATGCAGGACATTATAAAGGGACAATTAGAAGTCTCTTTCAAAACGCAGGAGAAAATGGAGTTGTGACACTCAATATAAAAGATATGCGCTTTTTTTCCAATGTTGTTGAACCAGCTAAAAAAGAGGGCAAGATCATTTGTGAAGAAGTTGATGGTGGCTTTCAATTAAAATTAAAGGCTGTGATCTAAATCTGTTTCTTTGCTCTTTCTTCTTCTTTTAAATGCATCTCTGATTTGTTGCGGAAGATAAAGGGCACACGGTGTTACTATGAGTGTCAAAAGCGTTGAGAAGCTTAAGCCAAAGACAATAGCAGAAGATAATTGAACCCACCATTGTGTTGATGGAGCACCAATTGAAAGCTCTCTTCCTATAAAGTCGATATTGAGTTGAAGAACCATTGGAATTAACCCAAGTACAGTTGTTACCGTGGTTAAAAGTACAGGGCGTAATCTTTGTGCGCCTGTTCTTAGAATCGACGTAAAGATGTCTTCGTCTTCATTTTTGGTGCGTTGTTGGAAGGTGTCGATCAACACAATATTATTGTTCACGACAATTCCCGCGAGTGCGATCACCCCGACCCCTGTCATCACGATCCCAAAGGGTTGACCCATTATAAGAAGACCGATCATCACACCAATGGTGGAGAGGATAACAGCACTTAAAATTAGGAAGCTGTAATAGAAGCTGTTGAACTGAGTGATTAAAATAAGCGCCATCACAAACAGCGCAATGGTAAAGGCTTTTACAAGGAAGTCTTGAGAGTTCTTTTGATCTTCGTCTTCGCCTTTAAAGGTAATATTTACGTCAGGATCAATTTTGTCTGTGTTGACTTCAATCCATTTTTTAACATCATTAATTTTGGAGGCAACATTTATACCATCTTCAACATCAGCTTTGATTGTGATGATGCGTCGTTGATCGCTTCGGTTGATTGTACCAATGGCTGGTTTAGGTTTTCTTTCAACAAAGTTTGAAATTGGAATAAGCCCAGCATTTGTTTCAATGCGTAGTTGATCAAGTTGATCAAGTGTTCGGTCGTCTGCTGGGTAACGGATGACAATGTCGATTTCTTCATCACTGTCATTTGGTCGGTATTTGGTGACCAATAAACCATAGGTAATGAGGCGGACATATTGCCCGACAAGAGAGAGATCAATATCAAATTTTTTGGCTTGGGCGCGATTTACTTTTATATCCCATTGGATGCCAGGAAGTGGACGGCTGTCTTCTATATCAACGAAGCCCCCTATGTTTTCCATTGTTTGATAAATTGTTTCAATCGTTGGTGAAATTCTGTCTGGAAATCTCGAAGAAACTTGAATTTCTACGGCTTTTCCGCCAGAGGGCCCTTCTTCTTGTTTGCGGGCTTCGATCTTAATTCCCGCCATGTCGGATGTTAGATCACGAATGGTGGCAAGAATCTCTGTGGCAGGTTTCCTTTGATCCCATTCGGAAAATTCCATTTGAATTTGTCCTATGACATCTTCTGCGCTTTCTTGATTTCCCTGAGATGTCTTTCCGACCGTGGTGTAAAATACATCTATGCCATCAAGACCAATAATGCGGTGTTCAACATCGCGCAAGATCTGGTTTTTTTCTTCTATAGAGAGATTCCCACGGGCGTGGACAAGAATGGAAGCAACTTCTGGTTCTATGTTTGGAAAGAACTCTACACCTTTCCCTATTTTACCGTATGTCATCATGACAACAATAAGCAGAATAATTGTACTTGGAATTACAAGCCAAGATTTCTTCAATAAAACTTCCAAAATCTTTACATACGCACCCGTTATGCCACGGAGGCTTCTTATGTCACCTGTTTCAGAGGCCTGAAGATCGCGTAAGCCCTCCTCACTGATCCCACCAGCTTTTCCAATTACGCCCCCTAGTACAGGAACAAAGATAAGCGCCATGAATAATGATGATGTCAACACAGCAATGAGTGTGAGCGGCATGTATTTCATAAATTCGCCAATGATATCTGGCCAGAAAAGAAGTGGTGCGAAAGCCGCCAAAGTTGTCATCGTTGAGGCAATAATTGGCCATGCCATCCGTTTGGATGCTGCTTTATATGCGTCTCGGCTACTTAAGCCCTCGGCTAGTTTTCGGTCAGCGTATTCTGTAACAACCACGGCGCCATCCACAAGCATTCCTACTGACATGATGAGAGCGAACAAAACAACAACGTTTACGGTTAGACCGCTCATGAACAAGAAAAGTACGCCACTGAGGAAGGCTCCAGGGATGGCAACGCCAACAAGGAAGGCTGAGCGAAAGCCCAATGCTGCAACAATAACGATCATTACGAGAAGTACGGCGCTGATCATATTATTCTGTAGATCTTTGAGCATGTTTCGGATGTCTTTGGAGTTGTCCAAAATGAAGTCGACTTTTATGCCTTTCGGCCAGAGTTTTTCTTCTTCCCTTACAATTTCTTTAACAAGTTTGATTGTGTCGATGACATTTTCACCTGTGCGTTTTACAACGTTTAAGCCCACTGCTTTTTTACCGTTGATGCGCGCATAAGTTTCAGGGTCTTTGAAGGTACGTCTAATCTCTGCGATGTCTTTTAATTTGATCGCGGAATCTCCTGATACGCGTATAGGCATTTCCATGACATCCGTGACAGATTCAAAAATCCCTGGAACATCAATTGCAAAACGTCCGACGCCAGAGTCCAAATTCCCCGCAGCGACCAAGCGGTTTGATGCGGCAAAGAAGTTCAATAGATCATTCCCGCGCAAGCCATAGCTTTCGATAAGGGCGGGTTGAAGAATAATTTCAACAAGTTCTTCTCTGTCTCCTGCGATTTGTACCTCTAAAACGGGTCCTAATGCTTCGATTTTATCTTGGAGTTCTTTTGCTATTTTAATAAGAACGCGGTTATCGACATCACCCGAGAGCATGACGGCGACGACAGGAAATAGACTTAAATTAACCTCGGTTACTTCTGGATCATTGTCCATGCTGTCTGGGAGGTTGACCTTTGCTTGGTCAACAGCACGCTGTACATCTTCGATGGCGGTATCTTTGTCAAAGCCTGCTTGAAATTCTAATAAAATATATCCCCCACCTTGGTAGGCTGTGGAGGCCATTTCTTTTACACCTTCGATGGCGGTGAGTTCTTGCTCCATTGGGCGGATTAAGAGGCGTTCACTATCGGTTGGTGAGATCCCTTCAAGTGCCATTGAGATGTAAATATTGGGAATATCAATGTCAGGCGAGGATTCCTTAGGGATGGTTTGGTATGCGTAAAATCCCGTGATGAGAAGCAACACAAGAATCATTAAAACTGTTCTGGTGCGTCCGAATGATGCAGATAGAATGGCGTTTATCACTTGATGGTTCCTGTGTCTTTAGGTGTTTTAGGCTCGGCAAAGGTTACAATTGCTTCATGTCCATCTGCAACAAAATCCTGTCCTTGAATAATAAGTGTGATGTCTTGTTTAAGACCCGTGACCCAATTGAAGCCTCCATCAGAGGCAAGGATTTTAATTGGAAAAAACTGAATGATATTTTGATCATCAACGGCGCGTACACCGATTTGCCCTTTATCGTTAAGAAGAAGCAAAGATGATGGAATTCTGTGCGCTTTCTTAGGCTGAAGGGGAATTTTAAGCTCAACCGTTAGGCCTTCTTTTAGCGTGTAGTCTTTGTTTTCAACGCTTATCTCAACAGGAAAAGTTCTTGTGTTCTCGTCAGCGCTGACCGCAATATATGTGACTTTTCCTTTAAGCTCCGTGCCGTTCATAAGTGTGACGGTTGCGATGCGGTTTTTCTTTACGTCTTGAATATCTTTTTCGGCGACAAACACTTCAAATTCAATAGGGTCAAGATCGACGAGTTTGATGATGTCTTGTCCCAAGCTTAGGAAGTCTCCGATTTCAACATATTGGCGATCAATCACTCCATCAAATGGGGCGATGATATGGATGTTTTCCAAATCCAATTGTGCACGGGCAAGGACGGCACGCGCAGATTCTAAATCTGCACGTACTTCTGCTACACGTACATTTGAGTTGAAGCCTTCTTTTTTAAGTTTGAGGGCTGCGTTATATTCAATTTTGCGTTGTCTTACACGTTGTTGGGCTTCTTTGACGAGAAGGGCGCGATCATCTTCTTTTAGATTGATGATGTTTTGACCTTTGGTAACGATCGAGCCTTTTTCCTGAATAATTTCTGATACTTGAGCGGAGATTTCAGCTTTAACGGTGACAACACGCGAAGCTTGTGAGCGACCGTTTACAACCAAATTATTTGTGAAGTCTTGGGCAGAAAATTTTTGAACGAGAACAGCTTGTTTCTCTTTTTCAGGGGTTACAAAGATGTTTTTCTTTTCTTTATCGTCAGACGCAAACAATACGCCCGATGCAATCCAGCTAGCTGAAACGATAAAAATCAGTGTAGCGATTATAAGTGATGATCTTTGCATGAACGCGCCTTTATTTTCCCATGAAACATATATGATGTTCTATCATGATGTGAACGGCGCGTCACTAGATATAGTCATTCATATTAACTTTCTGACAGTGTTATGCGTCAGAAAGTAAAACTAAATAACTATATCTTTGGTCGTTATATATTGAAATTAAGCGTTTGCTACGTTTGAAAGCATTTCATCGGCTTCTTCACGACGTGTTGCACCGGCTGATTCATCGACATCAGGAATTTTCTTCGTGCGAACATTTGCGTTATAAGCGACTTGTGCATGTGGTGGGCAGTAATGTGATGGACCACCTTTTTTAGCGCCACAGAAGTGGAAGTTTTCACTGTCTTTTGGGTCGCCAATTGGCCATTTGCACATTGAATCCTTAAGATCGATCAGTGCAACACCTGGACCAAATGTTTTTTCTGCCACTGCTGACATCTCATGACGAGAAATTTTAACAGGTTTATCATTTGATGTTTGTTGCGCTGTTTTACGTTTTGCAATTTGTTGCGCCGTAACTTTGGTTGCAAGCAATTTACCTGATTTTTTAGCTGCTTCTTCAACAAGAGTTTGTTTTGGACTTTTGTTATGTTGAATTGGAGAAACACGACCAGAAAGTTTAAGGCGGTGGGCTTTTCCGATTACAGCGTTACGTGTAACACCATCTCCGAGGACACCAGCAATTTCTTTTGCTGTTTTTCCTTCACACCATAATTTAGTTAGTAAGTTAACGCGTTCATCCGTCCATTTGCTCATGGTGGTGTACTCCCCTCGAGTGCAGTAAAATTGTTTTTGAAACTAAAATGATCCTAACAGCGACCGATTCGTCTGGCTAGAATCGAGAGGTCGTTATCCACACGAGATGTCAACTTTTTTGTTATTAGTCAATTTTCACTGATTATTTAAGAGCGGTTTTTTTACGTTTTTATTGTATAAATTGATTTAAAAACAGATTGTTAGTCTGTAGAAAGACCCCAACTGTTCAAAACTTGGGCGCTATGGTCCCATCCTTTTTTTACTTTCACAAAAAGCGTGAGATGGATTTCACGTCCCAAATCTTCTTCCATGGCGATGCGCGCGGTCATTCCAATGTCTTTGATTGTCCGTCCTTTGCTGCCTAGGATAATTGGTTTGTGGCGTTCTTCTTTTATATAGATCACTTGTTTGATGACGACTTTCTTACCTTTGTCTTCCACCATTTCAGTTTCAACCATAAGCCCATAAGGCACTTCTTTGTTGAGGCGTTCAAAGGCAGCTTCTCTTGTGCGCTCGGCTGCGTACAGTTTCATCGGAAGGTCACTGATTTGATCTTCTGGGAACAAGAATGGGCTGCCTGGCATTTTTGCGGCAATATTTTTAACCAAAATATCGAGACCCTGCTTTTTTGTCGCAGAAATCATGTAGGTATCTTCAAAGTCGTAGCGTTGATTGATTTTTTCGGAGAGCTCGAGAAGAATTTTGCGATCGACACAGTCTACCTTATTTAAAATTAGGCTTACGCGTCGTCCTGTTAAATCCAGAAGATCAGGTAAGCACCATTCAATTGACTTACTTGCGACGGCGGCATCCACAATAAATAATATGATATCGGCATCGGCAGCACTTTGAAGGGCGGATTGTACCATGGCACGATCAAGCCCAACGTCTTTTTTAGGGCTGAAAATTCCTGGTGTGTCTACGAGGATAACTTGTGAGTTTCCTTCGATGAAAATTCCTTTTACAGGGAAGCGCGTTGTTTGAACCTTTGAGGAGACGATTGAGACATGTTGTCCAACAAGTGCATTTGTGAGTGTTGATTTTCCTGCGTTTGGTGCGCCGACCATGGCGACAAAGCCGCATTTTGTGTTTTCTGGTGTCGTTTCGTTTGTTTTTGTCATTTTAGAGTCCTAATTAATTTTTTTGCTGAATCTTTCTCAGCTTGTCTGCGGTTTGATGCTTTCGCTTCTTGATGGGGAAGGCCCTGAACTGTGACACGGATTGTGAATTCTGGCGCATGGTCGGGACCTTCACGCCTTACAATTTCGTATAAAGGAACACCTAGGCCTTTGGCCTGTGCCCATTCTTGTAGTTCTGTTTTCGGGTCTTGGGGTGGGCTGGTCATTGTTTGAACGCGTGTGTACCAAAACTTTGTGATGAGTTTTTGGCATGGTTCAAACCCACCATCAATATAAATAGCCCCGAGGAGAGCTTCCATAACATCGGCAATTACATTTTCGTTATCTGTGCCACTTCCGCTTTTGTCACTATTTGAGAAGAGGATATATTGTTCTATCTTTATTTCTTTTCCGATTTCAGAAAGCGTTTGTCCACGTACCAAAGCAGAGAAGCGTCGCGCAAGTGCGCCTTCATTTTCATTGGGATATTTTCGAAAAAGAATGTCTGAAACGGCCAATCCTAAAACGCGATCACCAAGGAACTCCAAGCGTTCATAGTTTGGACCTTCTTGGCTTGCGTGGGTTAATGCGCGTTCAAGCCATTGTTGGTCTTTAAACGTATAGTCTAAAATAGCTTCGATTTTGGTGAATGGGATTTTTGTCATCTTGTTTCGTACCACTACAGTATTTTGTCAAATAAACGGTCATAACGAATGGTGAATGGCCATTTCCAAATTTCATAAATTCTTGCGGATCCATTGGTCGAGAAGAAAATGAATTTTGCTTGCCCGACGAAATTTTCAAGAGGAACAAAACCAACTTGGCTCATGACGCGACTGTCTTGAGAGTTGTCGCGGTTGTCGCCCATCATGAAGTAATGTCCTTTAGGAATTGTGAATTCTTCGGTGTTGTCCAATGATTGGTAATCATCACGCTCATACATAATGTGCATGACATTGTTTGGAAGGGTTTCCATATATTCAACCACTTCTGATGTTGATCCGAAGTCGTTTGTATATTCTTTTAAGCCTAAAAGCTCACGCGGCACGATTTTTTTATTGATGTAGAGCTGTCCACCAATCATTTGCAGTTTATCATCAGGAAGCCCGATGACACGTTTGATGTAGTCGATAGATGTGTTTGTTGGGAGTTTGAACACCGCAATATCTCCACGTTGCGGGAGGTGTTCATTTGCAACGCGCCCTTCAAAGCCACCTGCGCTGAACGGAAAAGAATGCTTGCTGTATCCATAGGAATATTTAGAAACAAAAAGGTAATCACCAACCAAAAGGTTTGGAACCATTGATCCCGAGGGGATGTTAAACGGTTCGAAAAGAAAGGTACGGATAACCATTGCTAACAAAATTGCTAGAAAAGCTGTTTTTGCAAGATCGCCAATGCTCTCTTCTTTTTTCTCTTTTGGTTTAGTTTGTGTTTCTGTGGTGCTCATAAAGTGTCCTTATATGTATATTGGGCTAACCTATGTCAGAAAGTGTTTCGGGTAAAGCCTCAATGATCACCATCGCATTGGCAAGAGGCGGCTCGTCTGTGAGGGTTACATATGCTTTTGCAACATATCCCTTGGGTGTGAGAGCGTTTAGACGTTCCAATGCACCGTTGGTAAAGGTAAGAGTAGGTTGTCCGTGTTCATTGTTTTCAACGCCAATATCTTTCATGAAGACACCGTGTGCAAAACCTGTTCCGAGAGCCTTGGAGGCAGCTTCTTTGGCGGCAAAGCGTTTTGCATAGACGGCAATATGTCCGTTTACATCGCGTAAGCGCTCAGCGCGGTCTGTTTCTTTTTGTGTGAAGCAACGTTTTATGAAGCGATCGCCCATTTTTCCGTCTTTGCCTTCCAAGAGCTTACCAATACGGTCGATGTTCGCGCTGTCTTGTCCAATGCCAATGATCATGTGTTAGCGCCCTTTTGCCCGTTCGACTTCGACCACTTCTGGTGTGGCACGTAGGGCGGCGATTACATTGTTTAAATGCTTTGTATCGCTGACATAGACATCAAGTAGGATGTCGTAGAAATCAGTAGAACGGTTTGTGATTTTGAGGTTTGTGATGTTCCCGCTGTTTTTCCCAATGACGATTGAAAGGACACCAAGTGCGCCCGGTGTGTTGGCAATTACGATGTTCAAACGTCCAACATGTCCTTCTGAATCTTCGTTGTCATCTCCCCATGAGACATCCAACCAACGTTCTGGTGTGTCGGCAAAGCGTTCAAGTGTTTCACAATCAATTGTATGAACCGTCACACCCTTACCCGTTGTAACAATCCCAACAATACGATCGCCTGGGAGCGGGTGACAACATCTTGCAAAGTGAACAGCCATACCAGGGATTAAACCAACAATCGGCATTGGATTGCTTGGTTTTTTTCTGCCTTTATTGAGACTCTCGGCAGTTTCTTCGATTGTTTTTACTGGTTCTTCTGATTTATGTGATGGGAAAATTGCCTTGAAAACATCGCGGGCAACAATATTTCCAGAGCCAACGCCAGCAAAAATATCTTCGAAGCTTTCCATATTTTGAAATTGGTGCGCGACGCTGCCAACAGCTTTTTCGGTAAACTCGTATTCTTCTGTCTTGAAGATCTTTTGGAGCATTGCCTTCCCAAGGATCATATATTCGTCACGTTGTTGTTGACGTACAAAACGGCGGATATGGGATTTGGCTTTTCCACTGACAACAAAGCGTTCCCACGCAGGGGAAGGTTGTTGGTTTTTAGATGTGATGACCTCAACTTGGTCACCGTTTTTCATTTTTGTGCTTAGTGGAACAATACGGCCGTTTAGTTTTGCCCCTACACATTTTCCACCCACATCAGAGTGGACAGCATAGGCAAAGTCAATTGGTGTTGCGCCTTGTGGAAGCTCAATTAAGTCGCCTTTTGGAGAAAATACATAAACTTGGTCTTGGAATAATTCAAGTTTGGTGTTTTCCAAGAAATCTTCGGCTTGTGCTTCTTGATCAATGATATCGACAAGTTCGCGAAGCCAGCGATATTTTTTTGCACTCGCCAAGGCTTCTTTCATGTTGCCTTGTTTATATGCCCAGTGTGCCGCCACCCCGAGGTCGGCTTCTTCGTGCATATCTTCTGTCCGAATTTGAACTTCAATGCGTTGGCTGTGAGGTCCGATCACGGTTGTGTGAATAGAACGATATCCATTGGCCTTTGGCGTTGAGATAAAGTCTTTAAAGCGTCCCGGCACAGTTGGGTATTCTGAATGAAGGATACCCAGTGCGTGGTAACATTGTTCAATATCTGGCACGACAATTCGGAACGCCATGATGTCAGAGAGCTGTTCAAAGGAAACGTT